>JAAYSV010000061.1 GCA_012518215.1 Bacillota bacterium | reverse complement strand
TGGAAAAAGAAATGGCCTTCCCCGAGTTCATTGGAGAAACAGAACAGGCCGTGATTATGGTGGTCCCGACCCTGGAGCAGGACTTGTCTGTTTTATATAAACGTTTTCACGAGGGTGAGGAGATTGATTACTGGTTTGATTGGGAATTAACTTCGATTAACGATAATGAATATGTAGTAACACTGAAGATATGCTGGGAAGGGGAGGGTGTGGTCTCCATAGGTTTTACCCTGGATATGTGGGAATACCTGCCGGTGATAATTAAAAGAGGTCATCTGGTTTTGATGACCGACTGGAGCCTAATCGAGGAAGGAATAACTGCCGGTATGGACAAAATGGGGCGGTTCAGGCCCAAAGCGCTCCTGGTGCGTGACGTGGGAGAGGGTATGGAAGGGTTGTCCAACAAGGTAGCTGATACGGCTATGAGTAAGAAAAGTAGTACCGAACTCATACAGCTACTGGAAATCCTACAAAGTGGTAGTAAAACGAATTTTAATATTCACTAGCCAATTATTTATGATCATACCGTAGCAAATAAGATTTAACCCGATTTGCCGGCAAGATATAAAAATAGTATCAGTTGTAACAACAACTGGTTTTAATATTTCACAAGAATGGTCTTTTCCTTTTCGTTAAATACTGCAGCATATTTGCCTTTTTGTTGAATGTTGAAATGCTTAAAAAAACCCCTGGCACCAATTTTGTTTTTATTGAGAACGAGTCCGTTTTCCCCATTAGCAGCTTTAATTCGTATAGTATTTGTTTCCCGATCAAAAGCAAGCTCCACATATCGGGTGTCAAACTTTTCAGCTAGTTTTTTGTTTAGAGTAAGATGATTTTTTGAAATAGCCACTGTGGCTTCCTTTTCTAAACGGGGTTTGTATACCTCAAACGACATATTAACACTCCTTTGTTTTTACAATTATAAATTAAATGCAAAGGATAGTCAAACAACATAATCGGAAACAAGAACTTTCTCATAACCTACTAATTGACATTTATTTCATACACAAACACAGTGGTAAATATGGCTCTTATTAATAGCTTGGGTGTACTATATTTCTCCAATGGTGTTATTTGTTTTTAACGTGGTATAATAAGGAATGTGTTTCATTAAGACAATATAATAAGAAAATAGGTGAGATTAGATGGCCTCCTTATTAGATTTGTTCAGATCCCGGAAGACCCGGGAACCGCAAAAAGAAGAAACCAAATGTGCTTGTGGCGGTGAACTAATAATTATGTCTTGTGGGAAAAAGGATGTCTACTTTTGTCGAGATTGCAACAAAATGATCTATTTTCTTGAATCAGAGCTGGAGACCCCCAAGATTATACCAATTAGTTTGGGATGGTTGAAGAAAAAATAAAATGTCAATACTGTATTTGGTAGAAACAAGCCCTTGGATGCTTGCACACGATATGAAATTATATGGGGGGAGACATAAAAATAAAATGAAGGATTTGAAAAGTACTGAATTAAAAAGATGGCGTTGGTATGCGATTTTTGTAACTGTGCTGGGCATCCTTTTGTTTGCTGTTCCCTGGATAACAAACAGGAATAAAATAGCCCTGGTTATTCCGCTCTACGCCATGTTTGTATATGTATATTATAGATATCTGACTCTAAAGAAGGCTGCCCGCACTTCTACCGTTGTAGAGGAAGACAACCCCGCCCGGCAGAAGGTCCCTTCTTCTGCCGGCAGAAACAGTGCCGGGAAGTCTGGGCGGAAAAGCAAGATGGCAGTAAAAAAAGGCCAATGAAATATTTATTAGTCAGATATTATTTAGAAGAGCAGGAAAAAGCCCTGCTCTTTTTGCATGTCAAGGAGAAGTTCAAGGAAGAAGTCATATATCTTAGACATACCTGTTGATCGACCTCCCAGGGTTAACATGATTTTGCATACCGATGAAAGGCTGATAATCAGTTGTTAAACCCTTTTAGAGTATTCATTATCATTAGCTATTAATTCAATCGGCAACATATATTTAATATTCCTTATTTAACATTGTAATATTTACTTAAGGTGTGAACATCTTAACCTCGCCAGCGCCGCTTCGGGGTTCCTTTCCCGGAAGAAGGGGCAGGTTTGCTTAGATATTGGATGCTGGCGTACGATTTATTTTTACCATATAAGAACAATGTCGTTATCTGCCCATAATTATTTGAATAATCAGATTAAAGATTAATGAGGAGGGTTATGAAAGACCTGTTTTTCCACAATAATAGCAACCAAAATGGAGGTGGCAACATGCTTAGCCCAGACATTTATTGGAATCCTGTTTTGGAAACCATGCCGGTTGAAAAACTAAAAGAACTCCAATTAATCAAATTTAAAAAGATATTGAAATGGGCTTATGATAATTCAAGGCTATACAGAGGGCTTTATGATGAAGCTGGTTTAACCCCAGGAGACATTAGAACATGGGGCGATATCAATAAAGTGCCGCTATTAGAAAAAGAGAGTTACCGGCGGGCCCAGTACAAGGAGCCGTGGCCTTATGGTGATTCTCTTTGTGTTCCTTTAGAAGATGTAACAGTTTACCATCAAACCAGTGGCACCACAGGGCAGCCGATAGTCCAGCCTGATACGTGGCAGGACTGGGAGTGGTGGGCAGAAACCTGGTGCCAGTTCCTGTGGGCGATGGGTTTTAGAAATACCGATAGGGTTTATCTACCCTTTGGGTACAATGTGTTTGTTGCTTATTGGGCAGGCCACTATGCGGCTGAGAAAATAGGCTGTGAGATTGTTTCGGGGGCCCTGTTGAACACAGAAGAAAGAATACTAAAAATGAAAGAGCTGCGGGCTACTGCTTTTATGGCTACACCTACCTATGTACTTGGTATGGCGGACACTGCCCGTAAAATGGGTATTGATCCAAGGGATCTGGGCATTACGAAAATTCTGTGTGCGGGCGAACCAGGTGCCAGTGTTCCAACCACTAAAAAAAGGATGGAAGATGCCTGGGGCTGCAATGTATATGACCATATTGGTGCCACGGAAATGGGAGCCTGGGGATATGAGTGTTCTTGTAAACCGGGCGGCATGCATGTTAATGAAGCCTTTTTCCTGGCAGAACTTCTCGATTTGGATACCGGGGCACCCATTGAGGAACCCAATAAACTTGGCAAGGTTGTCATCACAGCCTTCGATCGGCTAGCCCAACCATGTGTGCGTTATGATACCAAGGATGTGGCCATGTGGAGTGAAAATGGTTGTGCCTGTGGCCGCACGCACCGTGTGTTCAAAGGCGGAATCCAGGGCCGTATTGACCATATTACCAAAGTTAAAGGGGTTCTGTTCAGTCCTGTTGCTGTGGAAGAAGCGGTGCGGAGTTTAGATAAACTGGGTAACGAGTATGAATTGGTTGTGAATAAAAGAGGCGACGTAGACAGGATCACTTTGAAGTATGAACTGGCGCCTGGTTATGAAGGTCATGAAAAAGAAGTAGAGACGGAATTGGCCATATTGTTGCGATTGA
>JAAYSV010000060.1 GCA_012518215.1 Bacillota bacterium | reverse complement strand
ATAGAAAACATCATCGACAGAATTAGCACACTGCCCTGTATTACAGGATAATCACGGTTTAACATTGCTTGGATAGTATACTGTCCTAGCCCAGGTATAGAAAATATAACCTCGGAAATGAGCGCTCCGCCCAACATGATACCGAACATGCTGCCTACAACCATTATTACAGGTGTGAGGGCATTTTTCAGTGCGTGGCGGAATACCACCTTTGATTCCGGCAAACCTTTGGCTCTTGCCGTTGTTATATAGTCCTGACGTATCACTTCCAACATGTTTGAACGCGTCTGCCTTGCTATATTGGCGATGAAACCAACCGCCAGCCCCAAGCTGGGCAAAATCCAGGATTTGAAGCTGGCGACACCAGAAAGGGGGAACCACTGGCGCTCAACCGCAAATTCTTGGATTAAGATCAACGAGAACCAAAAGGCAGGCATCGACACACAGAATAGGGAAAGAAACATTAGGAGGTTATCCACCCAAGTGTTTTGATTAGTTGCTGCCAAAACACCCACCGGTATTCCCACAATCAATGCCATCAACATGCTGGTTACTACAAGCTTGAGCGTATATGGGAAACGTGTGGATACCTCGTCTACAACAGTCCTTTTTGTTACATAAGATGTGCCGAAATCACCGTGGAGTAGCTGCCATAAAAATCTTCCGTATCTTACCGGAAGCGGGTCGTTTAGTCCCATTTCCTCCCGCAATTCTTGTACTTTTTCTTCGGTGGCATTTACTCCGAGCAGCACTCTCGCCGGATCTCCGGGAGTAATGCTGATCAGGATTTGCACGACCAGCGCGATTCCCAGCAAAACAGGAATCATCATTAATAACCTTTTGCCAATGTATCTAAGCAATTATTCCACCGACCTTTTGCAAGACTTTGTGAAACTATTCCCATATATCGGCAGGGAAAGCACCAATAATTTAATGGTCGCACGCTTATTCAGCCCAATCAGGTTTGGGCCGGCTAACGCCTTCAGCATAAGACGATTCATTCAATCCTGCATAGCACTTGCCGCAAATATTACACCATTTTTCCGGCTCTAGCTTGCATGTGCGGATATTGTCGCCCTCATAATAATACTCCCACTCACCGTTATCCTTCTTCCTGCGGAGTATTTTGTGCCAAATGCCGTTAAGGAAAGTCGCTTGGAACATTACCGGTTTCCTCAAGTTGAAATAAATCGGGCAATGCCATACATTTGCCGGAACGCGAATAATGCACGGCTTGTCCACTACGATTTTCTCCATATTGTCCGGATCGTTACCCATGAACAGGGTAATTGTCGCGTCGAAGTCAAATATGTTTGGGAAATTTGCCCCGACAAATACAAGGTATTCATCTGCGTGGTGGTGGAAGTGAGGCAACTCCATCTCAACGGACTTTGAAAACACCTGAAACCCGATGTGATAATTAGAGCCTGGAAAATCGTGGTCTCCATGCAGATATGCCTGAGGTTTTTCGCACCAGTCACCCCAATAAGTGACCATTTCCGGCAATTCGTACTTAAGATAGTCATATTTTCCTGTATAATTTCGTTTCCTGTTCGGCTCAAAGTTTTTATATTCAACTTCGTTGTACCCGGTTTCGCTCAACTTGCCAAAGCATTTCCCGCACATTATGCATTTACCGTCGATACGTTCCTTGCACAGGCGCACATTGTCCCCGTCATAGATATAATCAAAACTTCCGTCCTCTTTGAGGCGACGTGTGATTTTAGACCATGTGCCGTCAAAATATGCTTGCTGGAAGATTATTGGCTTATTAATACGGAAACGAATTGGACCATGCCACATATACGGCGGTATTTTAACTACTGCCGCTTTGTCAATTACCATGGTTTCCATGTTATCCGGATCCTCACCAATGTCCAGTTCGATAATCGCATCAAAATCAAACACATTAGGTACATTTGCACCTAGAAACACAAGGTATTCATCTGCCGCCATATGGAAATGCGGTTCGTCAAAGTCTACTGACTTTACAAATGTCTGGAAGCCAACATGGTAAGTTGCCCCCGGCATGCTTGTCTCACCGCGGAAGTATGCCATGGGGTTTGCGGAAAAATCTCCCCAATGAGATTTTTCCGGCACCAGTTCAAACACACAGGTATCTCTGTATTTTCCCATTCTTTTCCCTCCATATTTAGGTAGTAATCGTTGGTAAAAACCCTTTCAAGGATATTCCCTGTACAGTGTTACATTTATGGCAACTCAATATATGATGTCCTGAAGCCGTTTCCTTCGTATCTATGT
>JAAYSV010000059.1 GCA_012518215.1 Bacillota bacterium | reverse complement strand
GTTCCTTTCCCAAACAATTTAAAGCTGCAAGGCTTTCACCTGATAATAAAAAAGGTCAAGGCAATTGAAATAGAACCAGGTACAATTATACCATGACCGTACAAAAGTTGCTCTTCCGACTCCGGCTATGTTAGCGTTTAGCCTTTTTCACGCCAAGGCCAAACCTCCTGAGCGGCCTTGCGGCTAGCCTGTTACAGGGGCCCTCGCGCAAACCGTTTTGATACGTCAGGGGCGGCCGCAAAACAGCCTCGTTCAGGTTCGATAACAGCACCAGTTCAGTTAAACTGGTCATATCACGTCACTTCGATCCGATGGTCTGTTCAACTAACAAACCACAGGAAAGACGTGATTATGGGAAGAGCTTTTGGGCCTACAATAATTTTACCCTAAAGGAAGTAATGCTTAATAACCACAGCCCAGCATTAATTAATATACTGGGCTGTGATTTTGATCTTGCAGTAACCTATGGGTGTTTTGTAAAATATGGGACCAATAGGGTTAGTGGTATTGTTTTGGCTCTGTTAGTATGCTGAGAACATTTACTCGTATATGTTCCTAATGAACGCGGAATGGTGCCCTGACGCGAAGTTAGGTTAATACATGAGGGAGATAAATTTTATTTATGGTTACCATAAGTGTAAATGATGAATAACCGCTATAATAAAAAACCGACCATATTAAGATAGCGCACTGTGGGCGTTCTACATGCAAAACCAATACTTGAACCTACAACTGTTTTATACAAGGTTAGGCCTTAGAACATGTTTTTAAGTAGGTGGGCTACTTATTTTAGGTATTTACCTTTTGCGGACGAAGGAAAATTTGTAACGGGCAGTTACAAAATAATTGGAAGAATAATAAATGGGCTGGCCATTATGTTGGCGTACCAAGCCGTCTACGCATAATAATGGGGTTTGGGGCTTTATTTTTAATACTTTAGCCACATTTGCGGGGGCCTCAATGGCATCCAAATACATAAAACCGTAATTGGCATGGATATCAAATTCGTTATCAAGAAAATCAAGCAATGATTCATATTGTGAACGCCTATTTAGCCGTTTGGGATCATTAATTATCTGGGCATAAAGGGTATCAACGGAATAATTTACCGGTACACCATCGGCTAACCGTAGTGCTTTAATGGAATAACCCAGGCTTCCAGTTTTGACCTCCATTTTAGTAGCCAGCTGTTCTTTGATCCGGATTTTTTCTATGTCAAGGATTAGCTCGCGAGCTTTGTGGCCGGAACGCCCAATAGTGGCGGTGAAACTTTCTAGGGTTTCCAACCCTGCTACGATACCATCAGCGGCTCCTAACACAAAAGAACCGATACCATGTTTTCGGGTGATAAACCCTCGGCTTTCCAGATGGCCCAAGGCTTCTCTAACAGTGGCTCGGCTAACGTCGAACTGCTTACAAAGCTCCGCTTCCGTTTTCAGTTTTTCACCTGGGGAAATTTTACCACTCAGAATATGGTCAGTCAGGATTTCGGCTACTTGAAGGTATAGTCGCTGTTTTCGTCGCAATGATAATCACCTCTAGCTTAATAAACGTATATACGATTAAAAGCATCAGCCGTTATACTGAAATTATTATGGGCAAATGATTTGAAGACCCTGAATTATATAGTAAAAAACAAATTTAAGGTTTGTTGATAACGCGAGCTACCAAGTGCAAGTGTAGATTTATTAGCTTCATAGATAATGGTTCGACTATAAATCAAAAAATCCTGCACAAATGTTTGTGTGCGCACAAACATTAATTCATTGTTCAGAAAAATGCCCGCGCATAAAGATCCTCAAAAACCCATAAAAAAACCATTTTATAAGCAGGAGTTTTTGCTCTAGATGCAGAATGTAAATAATACATTATGGTCAGACAACAGACAACATACATTATATATACGGAAGGGGGTAAAATTGCCGTCTTAACTTTTGTTCCGAAGGCTGAACATTAAACGAAAGGGGAGTTTGACTACATGGCATTTCGCTGGACGTTTTTTATCGGTTATCTTGCAATCGTATATTTGATCGGCTACTGGTCTTATAGACAAGCGACCGGACTTTCAGAGTTTTATGTTGCCGGCAAGGATTTGGGGATTGTTCCTTTGGTCGGTACTTTTGTTGGCAGCTTTGTAAGTGCTTCCAGTATACTTGGTTATGTTGCCTTTTCATATGGCAATGGCTGGTCCTTAATAACGATTTATGGTATCGGTTGTGCTAGCGGTTGGACCTTGCTAGGCTTTGTCAGTGACCGCTTGCGCAACTTCGAAGCTGGTGTTACCTCTCCCGACATCTATGCAGTTCGCTACTATAGTGAAAAGATGCGCTTGTGGACAGCGCTAGTATTTATTTTATGGCAATCCTTATTCTTGATGCAGCAATTTATGGGTGTCGGCTATACAATCGAGCAATTTCTTGGCATTCCTTATAAAGCAGGACTTATTGTTATAGGCGTTACCATGGTAATCTATGTTACTTCAGGTGGTATGCGCTCAGTCGTGTGGACTGACGTCATCCAGTCAGTAGTAATGTTAACTGGTGTATTGGTTGCTGCAGTGGCGGTACTAAAAATAGGAGGCGGAATATCTGCTATCAATGCTGCAGCTAAAGAAATATCAACTGAAACATTATCTCAAGGATTCATGCTTGAAGCTTTGGCGGGGGGCCAGTTTACAGTTTCCAAGATTGTAACTGAAGCTTTTGCCTTAGCAGCCGTGATTTGCTGCGTCCCTTTTTATCACCGAATGTTTTTCTCGGCCCGGGATGCTAAACTTGCTCGTGGCACCATCGGACTGTCTACTCCGATCTTAATTTTCTTTTACATGGCCCTAGCGCTGCTTGGGGTAGCTGGGAGAGTAATGATGCCGGAGCTGTCTGCCGTCGACCGCGCTTTCCCGGCTTTGGTGGATACAGCACTGTCGCCGTTTATGGGTACGTTAGTTCTAACCTGTATTGTAGCAGGCATAATGTCGACTCTTGACAGTCTACTGTTAGCTGTCGGAGCCATGGTGTCTCACGATATCTATGCTGGTTTTATCAATAAAGATGCTACGGAAGAGCAAGAGATGAAGGTAACCCGGTGGTCACTGATCATTATCGGTCTTGGCGGGATGTTCTTATCCTTTAATCCGCCGGCAACTATTATGGAGATGTACACTATTATGATTAACGTAGTATCATCGACCTTGTTTGCTCCCTTAATCTTGGGCTTGTTCTGGAAAAGGGCTACCTTCGAGGGCGGCATGCTCGGCTCTATTGCTGGTTTTGTTAGTTCGTGGCTATGGATGTCATTTGGTTCTAGCGCCTTATCACCGGCTGGAGTTGGTATTCCTTTAGCCATTTTTGTGACCGTGGTCGTAAGCTTCCTAACCCCCGAGCCGCCTGAAAGTGCTTTGGCCCCATTCTTCCCCGCTAAGGAGTGATACGATGTCTGGTTGGAAACTACGTCTTGGGGTGGCTGTGCCATCAGCCAACGCCGTTATGGAGCCGGAATTTAACCGCATGGCGCCAGCGGGTGTCAGCGTTCATTTTGCTCGTATGTGGCTGAAGGCAGATACTAAAGAGCAAATCAGCGCTTTAATTGACCACACTGAAAAGGCTGCTGAATTATTGACACATGCTGGAGTGGAGCTGATCGCCTTCGGCTGTACTAGCGGCAGTCTGATCAAAGGTATGGGTTATGACACTAAAATAATTAACCTGATCGAACAAACTACAGGACTGGCAGCCACAACGACCTCGACTGCTATTATTGCTGCTCTAAAAGCTCTTGACATAAATAACTTGACTGTAGTTGCACCCTATCCTGATTGGTTGATGGAAAAAGTAAAGTCATTTTTAACCAATAATGGCTTTAGCGTCGTTAGTATGAAGGGACTAGGTTTAGTTGAAGGCCCAGAGATCAGGGATACTCCGGTCGAGGCTGTGTATGAATTGACCAAAAAAACTGTGGTCAAAGATACGGATGGGGTTTTTATTAGCTGTACCGGTTTTCCGTCAATAGAAGTACTAGACTCAATCGAACAGGATCTGGGGATACCGACTATAAGCAGCAACCAGGCTACTTTTTGGCAGATGCTAAGGCAAGGTGGACTTAAGACTAAAATTCCCGGTTATGGGACCTTATTACGAGATTATTAGGGTCTGAGGAAGGGGTGCAGATTATGGTGATATCGGTCTTCATCTTTGTGATTATCTGTCTTATTCCAACGGTTCATTATTTTGCCTATAAGTCAGAATGAACTCTTCGTTTATGTTGGGTTCGGTTAGGCCAAAGCTGTGGTGCTGAAGACTGGGGCCGGCATCAGGGCTGGCCCCGGCCCCTATATCTTGAGCCCTAAGTAATTAGGAGGTCTACAAATGAAAATAGCTTGCGAAAGTATTGACAGACTAGTGACGACAGAAGTACGGTTGCCTTACCTTGATCGGGGCATTATCCCCGCTCTGTATGAGGCAGCCAGAGATGGTGGCGATCCAATTGTGTACCAGATCGCAAACGCGATTATAGATTGCATAAAGTCTACGCCTGGCCGGTTTGGTTTGATTACTGGTTTTTGGGATCCGCAATGGATGCCGGATGGAGAAAACGATGGTCCTATTGGGGCGGTGGTCCTTGGCAAAGCCTTGACTTTGCTTGGTGCCCAAGTGCTACACTGTGTGGAAAAAGAAGTGGTGCCGGTAATGAAAAAGATGTGTGAACGGCTTGATACCACTGCTGAGTTCAGGATCTTGTCTCGTGACAGTGCTGAACAAAACGCGTACTTGGTTGACGACCTCGATGCAGCAATTTTTATCGAAAAATGTGGCCCTTCAAAAGAAGGGATTCATCACCTTGCCACCGGCCCGGCTCGGGAAGGCCGGGATGCTCCTTTGGAGATGTTCCTAGAGCAGATGACTGCCGCTGGCAAACTTTCGATTGGGACAGGCGATGTCGGCAACGAGATCGGGTTCGGCAAAATATATGAACAAGCACGGGAGATTGTGCCAGCGGGGAAAGTATGCAAATGTCCGGCTCAGGACGGAATTATAACAGCATTGGCGACCAACTATTTGCTGCCGGCATGCACTTCAAATATTGGTGCTTATGGTATGGTAGCAGGGTTAGAGATTGTCAGTGGTAACCTGGAACTACTGCATACTCCAGAAGAAGAGATAGATCTGATCGATATTTGCGCTGACATGAATTGCATTGATGGTGGTTTTGGCATTGCAACTGATTATGTTGATGGTATCCCTGCCAAGGCGGTGGCTGCTCAGGTGGAACTTCTGCGAGCGATTGTGCGTTCCTTTTTTACAACTGAAAAACGCCCTTTTTAGGCTCTAACCCTATACGCTGCGACCGAGGGTTTTGGTAGAGACATTGTCCCCGCCCCTCCGGTCTGATCCAACCAGTAATGACGACTGGCCCCAGGAGGTGGATTAATTTGCGGCTTCGAATTGTAGGCGTATCTGCTAGCCCTAGGCAAGCGAACACAGAGATATTAGTAAGGACCGCCTTGGAGGCAGCACGGATTAATGACAAAGTAGAAACCACATTCGTATCTTTGGCAAACAAAAAGATTAGTGGTTGCATTAACTGCCGAGCCTGTGTTTCAGCAGGGAAGTGCATCCTCAAGGATGATTGGGCCCAATGCTTTGATGCTTTACTTAACCCAATCCCTGATGGGGTGATAATCGGCGCTCCCGTTTACTTTTTTAACTTAAACTCTCAGGCCCGTGCTTTTATGGAAAGAACAACGTCTTTGATTAAAAGCCTGTTCGAGCAAGACGCTGTTGGGCAACCGCCTGATTGGTCTCGTACTGCTGCTGGTGCAATAGCAGTCGGTGCCGATCGCCATGGTGGTCAAGAACATGCTTTATCATCTTTACATCACTGGTTTTTAATCAATAACTTTGTCTGTGTAGGTGGTTCCCATATCGGTTACATTGGTGCCCCGGCTTGGCTGTGCGGATATAGACAGCGTGATGGAGTAAGAAAAGACACAGCTATCGGTATGGAAGCAGCGCGAATAGTAGGAAAAAGAGTGGCGACTACGGCTATGTTGTTGGCTGCTGGTCAGGCAGCGCTAAATTGACGCTTACGTTTCGCAAACCGAAAATACTTATTCATCAATGGAGGGCGGACAATGTTGCAGTTTGCAGATTTTAAAAAAGAACGAATTGAAACGGCCATGGTAGAGCACGGATTAACAGCCTTAGTTGCATCGCTCCCGGAAAATATTTATTACATGTCTGGTTACGAAAGTATTGGTCATCAAATCCTGAGCCGGAACCTTATTTTTGCAGTTTATGGAGTGGATAAAAATGAGGTTTCCCTGGTCATACCGACAGCCGAGGTCCCAACAGCCTTAGAGCGTTTCCCAAATACGGACATTCATGCGTTTGGGGAGTTTTTCTTTACATTCCCAGCTGGTGGGATTGAAAATATTGAAAACATTATTAGTCGCCGGGAACAAGATAGCCTTCGGGCTTTGGTCAAAACTTTGCATAATATGGGGATCAAGCGCGGTCGGGTTGGCTTAGACGAAGGGCGCTTAACGCCGCAATTATGGCGAGGGCTAGCCGAGGCTTGCCCTCACCTCGAGTTTGTTCATGCTTCTAATATATTTAGCCAAATACGTATGATTAAGCATAAACACGAGATAGCCCTACTTGAGTGCTCAGCCGAGATTGCCGAACAGTCGTTGTTTGCCGTTCTGCCAGAAATAAAGGTGGGTACAACTGAGCTCGAAATAGGGCAACGCTACATGGAAGAAGTGGTAGCGCGAGGGGCGATCCCCTATTTTAATGTTGTCACCATTGATGAACGCAGTGCTTTTTCCGATACCATCAATACTGCCCAAGCGGTCAAAGATGGTTCCATTATCCGGTTTGATTTTGGCTGTGTTTACCAGGGCTATTCTTCTGATCTAGCCAGAACGGCAGTGGTCGGTAGCTACGAGGATAAAGTATTCGAGTATTATCAGGCTATTTTGTTTGGTGAAGAGCAGGCAGTTAAAGAAATACGGCCTGGAATAGGTGCCGATGTAATCTTTCGTACTGCCGTTAATCGGACGAGGGAAGCTGGGATCCCTCACTACAATCGCCACCATTGTGGTCATGGGATCGGTCTTGAAATATACGATTGGCCCCTGTTGGCCCCGGATGTAAAAATCCCCCTTGAGGCTGGGATGGTACTTTGTGTAGAAACCCCTTACTATGAACTCGGCTGGGGTGGAATTCAGGTCGAAGATACAGTAGAAGTTACCCGTTATGGTGCGCGTTATTTAAGTAAATCCAGCCGCGAACTGATCCAACTTAGTATTTAAGCCTGTACTTTGGTCGTTTTAACTAGAAAGTAGAAAGTGCTGCTAGTATTATAATTGGGCTTACATCGATTAGATAACAGGGTTGGGAGCGTTAACCCTAGTTATCACCGATGGGGGGTAGCATTATAGTTACACCTAAGAGCTCGAAGGTAGAAAGGACAGGATTATGGTATGGACAGTTTTGTTAAGGGATTGAAATGTATTAATTGTGAGGAACAGTATCCCATTTCCCCTATGTTTGAGGGATGCCCCCGCTGCCGAAGTGAACATTTTTCCGCTAACGTAGCTGTCGACTACGATTATGGTCGTATCAGCGTTAACCTAAGCCGGCAGGCATTTGCTGCTTGGAAGGGAGAGGGTCTCTGGAAGTATGCGCCTTTGCTACCAGTCGGCCCCGCTGCCTATCAGATCAGTCTTCAAGAAGGCGGAACCCCGCTAGTAAAATGTGGGCGGTCGTCGGAAGATTTAGGACTAAAAGTTATGGTCAAAGATGAATCACGGAATCCCACCTGGTCTTATAAAGACCGATTGGCTTGCGTGGCTACTGCGAAAGCGTTGGAATTTGGGGCTGCTGTTACGACAATAGCTTCGACTGGCAACCATGGTGCTGCGACCGCAGCCTATGCGGCCAAAGCTGGGCTTGATTGTATTGTGTTTACTTTGCCAACTATTCCTCTCGCTATGAAGGGTTTGATGCAAGGTTATGGGGCCAAGGTTATCGCCACTACCTGGGCAGGGAGATTTAAATTTATTACGCACGGAGTTCATAACCTCAATTGGTATCCCCTAGGCACTTATGCAACCCCGCTTCCTACTGGTAATCCCTATGGCGTTGAGGGGTATAAGACTATTGCCTATGAGCTTTGCCTTCAGCTTGATTGGGATGTTCCCGATTTAATTCTTTGTCCAGTTGCCAACGGCGAAGGATTTTTTGGGATCTGGCGCGGATTCAAGGAGGCAAAACTCCTAGGATTAATCGATAAAACACCACGGATGGTAGCTGTTGAGTTGATGGGGGGCCCATTGTCCCACGCGCTGAAAGAAAACTTAGACTATCCTCAGACAGTCCCGGCTCGGGACTCGGTGGCTTTTTCCATTAATGGGACCATCAGCAGTTATGCTGCTTTTAAAACCATTCAGGATTCAGATGGAATGGCAATCGAAGTTAGCGATAAGGATATTATGGCGGCACAAGAGATATTGGGACGTGAAGGTCTATATGCTGAGCCGGCTTCAGCCTCATCTATCGCAGCTCTTTGCAAAATGAAAAGGTTGGGACTTTTGACTGGAATATCATCAGCTATAGGTATTGTTACTTCATCAGGGCTTAAAGACCCTGGAAGTACTAGCCAAAAGAAGGGAGACCTTCCGGTGGTCGAGCCGGAATTAAAACAACTGGCGAAAGTGTTAAAGGAACACTATCATTTTAGTTCAAGCATTTAATGGGAGGTAAAAAAATGCTTATCAACAAAGCCAGGGCAATAGCACTGATGAAAGAGCATAATGTCGATGCCCTTGTTGCTTCTTATGCTGCCAATGTCAATTATCTGTCCGGTTATTATAGCCTTAGTCAAAACTTAATTCGCGATACCCAAGTGTATGCTGTCATTACTGCCGACATCGAAACACCACCAGTGGTAGTTGCACCAATTGGGGATCTAGATTGTATGGCCGATAAAGGCCCCTTCGGACCGGTAGAAACCTACGGTAGTTTTTTTGTTTACCGTGACCATAGTGGCGAACAACGGCCAGAATTTGATCGTCTTTGGAAGTATCACCAACTTGAAAGAAGCAAAACGCCCCTCGACGCTCTCGCCCAGGCATTGAAGAGGTTAGGGGTGGGACAATCCAGAATTGCAATCGATACTATTGGCATGACCCCAGCAATAAAAAAAGAGTTGCATGCTAAATTTGATAAAGCCCAGATCATAGAAGGCTATGACTTACTTAAGGTAATCAGGATGGTTAAAACCCCAGAAGAGTTGCGGCGGCTCAGAGAGTCTGCTCGTATCACTGAACAAGCGATCGCAGCTACGTTGGAGGCAGCGGAAGAGGGCATAAGTGAGCGCGAGCTTGAGGCAGTGTTCTGCCGCTCGATTGTATCAGCTGGAGCGAGACCGCTTTTGACGTGTATTGGGGTTGGAAGCCGCACGGCTATGATTAACACCATACCATCAGATCACAAGCTGAAAAAAGGAGACTTGATCCGTTTTGATGTTGGTTGTGTGTATGAATCTTATTGTTCTGACATCGCTCGCATAGCCAGCTTTGGCACCCCATCGGACAAGGTGAAGCAATATTACCAGGCATTGCTAGATGGAGAACAGGCTGCGATCAACATTATTAAGCCTGGGATAACTGCGGCCGACGTTTTTAACAAGGCGATTGCGGTCACACGAGCTATGGGCATACCCCATTATGAGCGCCACCATTGCGGTCACGGTATTGGTATTGAGTGCTACGATTTACCCTCAATAACTGCGGCTGATACTACAATGTTAGAAGAGGGCATGGTGATCAATGTAGAGACACCTTATTATGAACTTGGGTTTGCTGGATTACAGGTGGAAGATACAGTTGTGGTTGCCAAGGATGGGTTCGAGTATTTAACCACTTATGACCGTTCTCTACAGGTTATCTAAACTATTTCCCAATTAGGGTGTCTTTTTGCGTTCTTTGGTTAACCCGTAACTATAACCATAGGAAGGAGGTAATTAAAAAAACAAGAAATGAAAGAAAACGTAGGGGTTACGTGTAGGATTGCAAGCTACAAAATAAGGAGTTGAAGTTGAAAGATGAAATCAAGGCGTATGTTGCTAAGCGTACTTGTTGCGGCCTTAGTCTTGGCTGGTTGTGCAAGCTCACCAGCGGTGGAACAGCAAAATGGCTCAAGTTCCGATACGATCAAAATTGGGTTTTCTGCGCCACTATCGGGTAGCAGTGCTGAGCTGGGGCAGCGGACATTGCGGGGTGTTATTCTAGCAGCAGAGGAAATCAATGCTGTTGGGGGTATCAACGGAAAAGAAATAGTTATTGTGGAGATGGATGACCGTGCTGACCCAAAAGAAGCAGCAAATGTGGCTAACTTGTTTGCTTCTAACCCTGAAATTTTGGCTGTAATAGGACATAATAACAGTTCTTGTACCTTGGCTGCAGCCCCCATTTATAACAAAGCTGGTTTGCCACATATATCACCCGACTCCAGCTCTCCCAAAATCAGTGACTGCGGGCCTTACACCTTTAGGGTTAGAAATAGCGATGCCTACACGGGTGCTTTCAACGTTGAAAAAATGCACGAGGCAGGTTTTAAAAAGCTTGGCATTTTATACGAGAATAATGATTTCGGCCGCGGAGGTATGGAAGTAGGCATTCAAACAGCTAAAGACTTGGGCATAGAGGCTCCGTTAACAGAAGCGTTTATGCTTGGTGAAACCAAAGACTTTAGCACCGCGATCACAAAGTTTAAGCAAGCCGGTACTGAAGCAATTTACATGGTAGCCGATTATACCGAAATTGCCCTTTTTGCTAAACAGTCACACCAGATGGGTTACTATCCATCTATTTGGGGCGCTACCGGCGCTTATAACCCAGCCGTTATTACTATCGCCGGTGAGGACGCTGATGGGATTATTGGTTCCACCGTCTTTTACGAATCCGATCCTAGACCAGAAGTGCAAGACTATGTTCAAAAGTTCCTGGCTCGTTATGAATCCGAGGGCATTACCCAATGCGATGCCTTTAGTCCTTGTGGCTATGACGCCCTAAGGCTAATTGCTGAGGCTGTAAAGGCTGGTGAAGACAGGGATGTTATTCGAGATCAACTTGCCAACGTTAAGAACTTCCCTGGAGCCATTGGCGAAATTACATTCGATGAAAATGGCGATGTCCACGTTCCCTTAAAACTGCTCATAATCGAAAATGGTAAATTTGTGCCTTATGAGATCGATCAAGCATAAAAAGGTCTAACGTGGTAAGGGGCACAATGCCCCTTACCATTGCCAAACTGGATTACCTAACTACGATGGCGCTAGGAGGATGAAATAATGATAGGTTGGAGAGCGCGGTTGGGATTTATTTTACCATCCATTAACGTTGTGCTAGAGCAAGAAGCGATCAAGATTTTGCCCACGGGCATATCTGCTCACTTTTCTCGTGCCCGTAGCAGTGATGATACTTACGATGAACTTATCCGTATGGGTAAAGAAGCCCCCGAGGCTGCAAAACAATTAGCCGATGCTGAGGTTAATGCTATTGCTTTTACCTGTACAGCTGCTAGTTTTCTCGAAGGGCCTGAATATAATAAGCAGATCGAAACCCAAATTCGGGAGACAACAGGAATACCAGCAGTTACAACTTCTTCTGCTATAATTCAGGCCCAACAGGCTTTGGGTCTAAAAAAAGTCATCCTGATCTCGCCTTATGAGGAATGGTTGAATGAAAGGGCTAAAGCATTCATTGAGGCTCATGGGATAGAAGTTCTAGCGATGGAAGGTTTAGGCATTATCGACGTTCATATCGCTGATGTTAGTCCGGAGGAAGTATATCAATTGGCACGGAAATTGCTCGCACGAAACCATGGGGCCGATGGAATTTTTATTAGCTGCACCGATCTAAGGTCTGCTGAAATTTTAGATGTGCTTGAGCGGGATGTAGGCAAGCCAGTCCTATCGAGCAACCAGGCTACGTTGTGGGCAATGCTGCGAATAGCAGGCCTTAAAGTGCCCATTGAAGGGTTTGGTTCGTTGCTTCGTAATCATTGGTAGAAAATAGTGCCTCCCTAGCCTAAACTACCAGGAGGTCTTAGTAAATGTATGTTTTACAGTATATAATCAATGGTCTTACCCTAGGTAGCCTCTATGCCCTCATAGCTTTAGGGTATAGCATGGTTTATGGTGTACTCTACTTCATTAACTTTGCTCATGGCGATGTGGCCATGGTAGGTGCTTTTATATGTTTTGCTGTGCTCATGAACACCTATCAGTTACCAGCCATTGTGGCTATTTTCGGGGCTATATTGCTTTCGTCTTTGGTTGGAGTTGCGATAGAGAAAAGTGCCTATAAGCCATTAAGACAGGCACCGAGGCTATCAATGATTATAAGTTCGCTCGGTATTTCCATGCTTCTAGCTAATGGGGCCCAAGTAATTTGGGGGGTGGCGACTTTACCAGTGCCACCTGTTATTCCGGTTAAGGTTTACCAGTTTGGGGTTGTGATGACAAATTCGCTCCAATTGACGATCCTTATTATTTCCACTGTGCTTATGATTGGGCTCTGGCTTTTGGTCAACAAAACTAAGCTAGGTTTAGCCATGCGAGCAACTTCTTTTAGCATGGATACTGCTCATGTAATGGGAATCAACACTGATAAAGTCGTGTCCCAGACGTTTGCTATTGGTTCGGCACTGGCTGCCGCTGCTGGCATAATGATCGGAATCTATTACGCTACTATTTACCCGACTATGGGGGCTACCATCGGGATCAAAGCCTTTGTGTCAGCAGTGTTCGGGGGGATAGGCAATATTCCAGGTGCAATGCTGGGAGGCTTACTACTAGGATTAGTGGAGGAGTTAGGTAGCGCCTATATTTCATCTGGCTATCGTGATGCTATTGCTTTTGGTCTTCTCATTGTCGTACTTTTGATCAAACCAAGTGGTTTACTCGGCAGTGCTAGGGGGGTTGATAGGGCGTGAACATGATGAAGATAAACAAAACATGGCCAGCACTGGTTGTCATTGTGGCTTTAGCTGGATTGGTACCGTTCTTTACCAAGGATCAGTATATTATTCATGTCGGTGTGTTCCTCTTTTTGTACATTACTTTAGCCTCGAGCCTCAATATAATTGTCGGTTTTACCGGCCAGCCTAATTTTGCCCACGCGACCTTTTTCGGTGTTGGTGCCTATGCAGCTGCCCTTTCAGTGCTTAGATTTCAGACGCCATTTTTGTTTAATCTAATCCTAGCTGGGATAGCGTCGTCTCTATTTGGTCTCGTGATTGGTTTACCGTCATTGCGGCTTAAAGGCCATTACTTGGCTATCGTTACCATTGGCTTTGGCCAAATTATTAGGCTTATTGAAATCAACTGGGATAGTTTTACAGGTGGCCCCATGGGCCTACCGGGAATACCAACAGCCACTATTGGAGGATACGGTTTTGATCGTACTACGTTCTACTACTTTAGCCTTGTTTTGGGAATAGTGGTGCTGGCTATTATTTACCGACTAATGAACTCGCGAATTGGGCGGGCATTAATGAGCATTCGGGACGATGAGATGGCTGCGGAAGCGCTTGGAGTGAATACCCGCTACTACAAAATCTACAGTTTTGTGCTCTCTACTTTTTTGGCAGGCTTATGTGGTGCTGTTTATGCCCACTATGTCAGTTTTGTGAGCCCGGATACGTTTACCCACGATGACTCGATCACGTTTTTATGCATGGTAGTTTTGGGCGGAGGTGGTACTTTTTTTGGTCCCATCTTAGGAGCAGCCGTACTTACTTTGGCGCCAGAACTTTTCAGGTTTGCTTCTTACTACCGCTATATTATTATCGGTTTTGTGATGGTGGTCGCCATAATGGTGCGCGAGGGCGTATTTTTGCAGCCGCTGAAAACCCTTACTACCCGTTTTCGGGGGGCTGTTTTAAGACAGGAGAATTAGGAGGTATCTTTTATGGCTGATGCCCTACTAACTGTCAAGGATATAAGCCTTAGTTTTGGTGGACTAGCGGCATTAAATAAGGTTTCTTTTGCGCCGGGAAAAAATAAAATTCATGGCCTTATCGGCCCCAACGGTGCGGGCAAGACCTCTATGTTTAATGTTATTACAGGCCTCTACCGTCCTGACCGAGGAAGCGTGGTTTTCAGAGGCCGTGATATAACTAGGTTAGCACCTCATAAACTATGCGCTCTAGGTATAAGTAGGACATTCCAAAACATTAGGTTATTTTCAAATTTAAACGTAATCGAGAACGTCCTTCTTGGTTGCCATTGTGAGACTTATTCGGGGACATGCGATGTTCTTTTTAATTCTCGGCGTCACCGAAGGGAAAAGAAGGAAACTGTGAAGAAAGCAAAATCGGTATTATCTCTTGTGGGGCTCAATGCGATCGAAGGGCAAAATCCGCTCAAGCTACCATATGGAATTCAGCGACGGTTAGAGATTGCGCGGGCACTAGCAACTTCACCAGAATTGTTGCTACTCGATGAGCCCTCAGCTGGAATGAACACGCGCGAAAAGGGAGAATTGGCTCAACTCATAAAGCGCCTTAACACAGAGCTTGAAATTACTATCTTGATAATCGAGCATGACATGAAGCTGATTATGTCAATCTGTGATCAAATCACTGTCCTTGACCATGGGATAAAAATTGCGGAAGGTGCTCCTCAAGCCATACAAACCAATGAACGTGTAGTTGAAGCGTATTTGGGTAGTGAGTTTAGGAGGGGCGTTGGGAATGCTTGACATAAGTGGTATTGATGTATTTTATGGAAATGTTCAGGTTTTAAGGCAATTAAGCCTTACGGTGAATGATGGCGAAGTTGTATGTGTAATTGGGAGTAATGGGGCAGGAAAAACCACTTTATTACGGACAATATCCGGCCTGTTGTCGCCCAAAGAGGGAACAATTTCATTAGCTGGCGTGCGAATCGATGGTATGGCCCCCCATTTGATAACTAAATGTGGAATCGGTCATGTTATGGAAGGACGCCAAATTTTCGCAAATCTAACTGTAAGGGAAAATCTAATGGTAGGGGCCTATCTCCAGACAGATAAAGCAAAAGTCGCCCACCTTGTAGAAAGAGTTGAGACATTGTTTCCCGTTTTACGTGAGCGCCGTAATCAACTAGGCGGAACCCTCAGCGGGGGTGAGCAACAGATGCTGGCCATTGGGCGGGCCCTCATGGGCAGTCCCCGAATGCTTCTTTTGGATGAACCTTCTTTGGGCCTTTCCCCACTACTCGTGGAACAAGTGGCTGCTGCCATTGAGGCAATCAGAGATGAGGAAGGAACGCCTATGTTACTGGTGGAACAAAATGCCCGTTTAGCTTTGGCTCTGTCACAGCGCGGATATGTTATCGAAACGGGAGAAGTGGTGCTGGAAGGGAAATCGGATGTTCTCAGTGGGAATCAGATGGTAAAACGGGCCTATCTAGGTCTTTAATATATGTTTAAATGATTGGAGGTGGTAAAGGCTTATCTGCTCATAATTTTAACCAGAAAGGAGAGCGACACGATGGATTATATCAACAGTATCACCGAGGCCATTGGGAAAACACCGCTGTTAAAACTGAACAGGATTGGCCAAGATGTGGGAGCTAATGTATTCGTG
The DNA here is from genome assembly GCA_012518215.1 of Bacillota bacterium. Lineage (NCBI taxonomy): Bacteria > Bacillati > Bacillota > Bacillota bacterium. The sequence goes on along the minus strand of JAAYSV010000059.1, from coordinate 12,016 downwards.
AAATTAGAACATCTTAATCCAAGCGGTAGCTATAAAGATAGAATGGCTTTGGCGATGGTGGAGGCAGCTGAAAAAGGCCAGACTTGGAATGGAAAAAAACTGCCTCCTCCGCCGGAAGGGTTTGTGGTTGAGGCTTCGGCTGGTAACACAGCCCCGGCAGTGGCGATGGTGTGCGCAGCTAAGGGCTATAAGGCTAGGCTGGTGCTATACCGCTACCAATTTGAAGGTGGAGAGACCAGCGCTAGAATGAAAATTGTGCAAGCGTTTGGCCCGGAAGTTAGCATATCTAGCGAACCGACTGCTTACTTGTCCGAAGAACAACTGCAAGAACTCTATGCCAAGTTTCCAACTATGAACCGTGATCTACCCCATGTTCTAGCGGCTAAGATGGATTGCTATCTAGCAGAACAAAATGACCCTAATTGTGTCTGGGTAGACCAGATTTATAATCAACACAATTTCTATGGACAGATGGAAATGGGACGGGAAATTTATGATCAACTGGACGGCAAAATAGATGCTGTCGGCTGCTCAGTTTCTGCTGGGGGCAGCTTTTTCGGGATCTGTATGGGACTTGAGGAAAAAGGGTTGCGGGCACCGCTTACCTTTGGGGTAGTGCCGCGGGGGAGCGAGCACTATTTTGATATGAAAGGTGACGAAAATGAGCGCGGGGAGTTTGATCTCTCCGACGTAAGAACTAAAATATCAGAGGTTATGGGATTAAAGAAGTGGGTTACCGAAAGACCGATACTGAGCATGATGATGGACAAAGGATATCCTGATAAACTATTCTGTATTTCTGATGAAGAAGCCAGGGCTATGGCCAACCGTCTATGCCAAGAAGAGGGTATTTACTGTGGTATGTCCTCCGGGGCCAATGTAGCGGTAGCCTTAAAGATTGCCCAACGGCTTGAGCCGGGTAGCAACGTGGTTACAGTTATTGTGGATCGCCGGGATCGCTATCTGTCTGAGTTTCCAGAAGATATTTATGTGGTTTAGATTTTGTTACTCTGCTGCCTGTTTATAAGTTAGATGAAAAAAGTATCTAGCTGATGTTTCCCGATAATATATAGTCGTAACTAAACGGGGGCTGCTTGCGGCCCCCGATTAGTAGAACTACACAAAGGTAAGGCTCATAGCTTTTGAAAGGAGAGAGATGATAGGTGGAAATTTTGCGGGCGGTGGATCCTGAAGTAGCCACTGCCATTGACAAAGAACTTAGACGGCAGCAAAACAATCTAGAATTGATCGCCTCCGAAAATTTTGTTAGTTCTGCGGTGCTGGAAGCACAAGGATCAGTTTTAACTAACAAGTATGCTGAAGGCTATCCTGGTCGACGCTATTATGGCGGTTGCGAATTTGTTGATATTGCGGAAGAGCTAGCTCGAAAGAGAGTATGCCAACTATTTAGGGCTGAACATGCTAATGTTCAACCTCATTCGGGTGCCCAGGCCAATACAGCTGTCTACTTTGCTACTCTAGAACCTGGCGATACCATTTTAGGTATGCGCTTATCCCATGGAGGCCACCTGACCCATGGTCATCCTATCAATATGTCTGGTAAGTGGTTTCGTATCGTGGATTACGGTGTCGATAAGGAAACAGGCCGGATCGATTATGACCAAATTCGAACCATAGCTAGGCGTGAACGCCCCCGTATGATTGTCGCTGGTGCAAGCGCTTACCCCCGTATTATTGATTTTGATGCCTTTGCTGCTATAGCCAAAGAAGTGGATGCTTACTTAATGGTGGACATGGCCCATATTGCCGGTTTGGTAGCGGTAGGGCTTCATCCTAACCCTGTACCAGTAGCTGATTTTGTGACCAGTACTACCCATAAGACGCTCCGTGGCCCTCGCGGTGGGCTAATTTTGTGCCCTCGAAAACATGCACAAAGTATCGATCGGGCTGTTTTTCCTGGCATCCAAGGCGGGCCACTGATGCATGTTATTGCTGCCAAAGCCGTAGCCTTCAAAGAGGCGTTGGCTCCTGAATTCAAGGATTACCAGGAGCGAGTAGTGGCCAACGCAAAAGCGCTAGCCCAGGGGCTTATGAGTCGCGGCTTCACCTTGGTTTCTGGTGGCACCGACAATCATTTATTGTTGGTTGATCTAAGACCACAAAAAATAACTGGCAAAGAAGCAGAGGCTATGCTTGATGAAATCAGCATAACAGTCAATAAGAATACTATCCCATTTGATCCTGAAAACCCCTTTGTTACTAGCGGTCTTAGACTCGGTACTCCGGCCATGACTACCCGCGGCTTGTCTACGGCTGAAATGGATGAAGTTGCTGATATTATTGCTATAGCGCTCACCTGCTTTGATAAGCCCGGTATCAAGGATAAACTGAGAGCACGGGTGAAGGATCTTTGTGTTGCTTATCCGCTCTACCCAAGTAAAGAGGTTTAAATAAGGTGTAGAAACTATCCCATTATCTGGAGGTATGCACAATGAAACAAGCCATAGTGACTGATAAAGTACCAGGGGCTATCGGTCCCTATTCATTAGGTATCCGGACCGGGAAAATGATATTTCTTTCCGGCCAGCTACCCATCAATCCAGCCACCAATGAACTAATTACAGACGACATTAAAGAGGCGGCCCGCCAAATCCTAACCAACATTGATGCTATTCTCAATGCGGCCAAGGGCTCATTAGCCGACGTGGTCAAGACAACAATATTTCTCACTAATATGGACAATTTTGCTGATGTTAATGAAGTTTATACTGGCTTTTTTGGTGATCCAGCCCCGGCACGATCCTGCGTAGCCGTAGCTGCTCTCCCTAAAAATGCCGATATTGAAATCGAAGCGATTGCTATTTTGCCCTAAGAGGTAAAATAACAAAATAAGGCCCACCTCCCCCGACTGATGGGGGAGGTTTGTTATTTAAGGGCTAATATTTTGAGCTTTTCGCTAGCGGATAGAGAATACCATGTTGTGCCCCGCACAAAAAACCTACCCCGTCTAATTCTAACGGGGTAGGTGTATGCCCTGCCTGGGCGCACCCCAACGAGCGAAAAGCAACAAAGGTGTTAGCAATAATATTAGGCTGAACGGGTTGGGTAAATAAGTGGAGCGAAAAGGTATGTATTTACACACTATTATGGCTTGGGCAATTTATCACAGGATTAGTCAACTATATTAAACTTGTAAATATGAGAGCTGATTGCAACTGCTGGACAAATGGTTATGATATGGAATCAGGCTGATGACCTACTGGAAATAATGAAAGAATATATGGAAGGATTCGAAACGTGGGATAGGGAATATAAAAGGGAAATGCGGTGCAATATCTTGGACAATTGTGTTTACTTAGGCCGCTCCTATTGGTTAATAAGATTAAGTGTTTCATATCTACAAGCGGAGGGCTATTACCGCATATTCTGGGGGGGAGTGAGATGTGTAATTCTTTTTTAAGGTGTGATGATCTCGATTCCTGCGATAGTTATTGCAAATTAGTTTTGAAAGGAAATCTGCTCGGGGACCTTGAGCCTAAAAAAGATGAACTAGACCATTTGGCCAAAATAATTTCGTGTGAATTAAGGATGCGGCCAGGAAATTTATCTAGCTCCATCTGCGTGGCAATTTTTTTGGTTTGGATGGGTTTTTTGTATTATCGGGAGGGTGACTATTGGGGACCTGTTTATCGGAAATTGGGATTACCTAATGAGCAGGCAAAATGGCAAGGGGTGCTGGGGAGGGCTTTTCTCGGGGCAGTGAAAAAACATGGTTTATACGATTTCCAAGGGGGTTTGTCCTATGTCATTCCTATTTTGGCTCATGGCTATATACCAAACTGCTATCTTAATAACTTTGTTGCCAATGTCTTGTTACCAATATATATGGAGTGGAAAGGAGCAGATTTGGAACCCGGTTGGGAAGAAGCTGAACATTTAGTTACATCTTGGCGCTTGGAATACGCCAAATATGAAAAATATAGGAAAATAATTGCCGTCTGCGAAAGTAAAGAAGAAGAAATAAATAATATCTGTATCGCGTGGCAGCATCGCGATTTATTAGCACAACTACAGAAATGGGAGAATGAGATTGTCCATAAAGAAGAGCTAACGGAACTTCTTTTAGTCCCAGAACGGCTATTAGACAGACTGGAGAATAGGAAAACAGAACTCCAGCTCTTACTGCAGCGAAAAGCTGCTTATATCCAGGCCCGGAAGTCTTTTAAAGCCAAGGAGCAAGTATTAAAAGCACGGGAACAAGAGATTGCGAAACTTGCTGGTAGGGTTTTCCACAATTGGCATAATGATTTTGCCCATCTTATAATTGGCTTTCCGATGGACCGAATAAAAGTATGGCTAAAGGAAATAAAGGCCCGCCGCAATGTTTTCTTTCGGCTGAAGATGCTATTTTTTCAAATCTTCACCCCGACTAAATTTAAAAGACTTATCCGGGCAGGGGAAGAGCTGGAACAATTATTTCTACCGCTTCAGATAAAGGAAGATATATTAAAGCAGCCGATGCCTACTTTGACCAATATTATTCGGCAGCTGCAAGGGCTTTTGCGAGAACGTAACCTAGAGCTGACAGCATTAGCCGAAATAGATGCGGCCATAAAAGAGGCGGCTGCAAGTTGTGAAAGGGCAGCTTTTGAAGATGATACGTCTGTACAACAAGAGTTAAACAAAGTTAGTCAGGAACTAGGGCGCTATAAGACACTGTTAGTGCAGCTGGGCAAAGGGCGGGAAGAGGCTGGCAAGGAGGAGTTGATGATTCAAAGGGAGCTACGACAAAATATAAATTTATTCCAAACAAGGCTCGGTCAAGACGCGAGCGTCCTGATGCCTTTATTACCCCAAGTAAAATCCCTTGCAAATATTGATGAATTTGAGGCTCGCCTGATCAGGATTAGAAACCAAAAAAACGAGGTTTCCAAAAAGGCCAAAGCCTTTAAAAACCCACTTTATCAGCTTAACGAATCGTCCCGCGTTTTTATCTTTCAGGGGGGCATGACAGCGACTCAATTCGTTCACCGGTCACTACAATTAATCGATCGCCTACAGAAGAATGAGTCGGCAAATAAGACTGGGCTGCCTGATCGAATCGAATCCTATATAAGGCAGTGGTGGGAAAAGGAAGGAAGAAAAACATACGAAGCAACGATAAATGCAGAAAAGGAGCAAAGGCAAAAAACGAAGGTCATGGTGCGAAAGCCGACACTAATATTTGACCCTAACGAAGAACAAATCAAGGTGTTTTTACCATCTCAGCCGGTAAGACAGAAAAAACCAGCGAGCCTTTATGTGGGAGGCGGCCCAGGTTCTAAACAGAAAATTACGTTACCTTTATTATTAGATGATGAAACCGGCCTTCTACGGTCAGACGAAATCGAATTCCCTTTAGAGCGACCGCAGAAACAATATTCACTGCATTTTATTTGTGGGGACGACAGCCGTTACTGGAATTATAATGGCCTTGGTCCCAGCCATTTACATATGCTATTCAACAGCCAAGGTAAGTTGGTGGAAAATAGAGTGCTACCGGATGGCGGGTTTTACCTTATCGCACCGCTCGGGACTAGCACGGATCCAGTTGGAGCTATAAGGGAGCAGCTGTCGGGCCATTGGTCAGGATATGAATATAGGTATGTTGATACCCATGTGTTAGCAGTCAGAACGGGGGAGGCCTTGTCTATATATAAAGGTGCGCAGCAGTTAGAACCACAGTTGCTATCCGGGGAAACGTTGGAACAAATCAACTCTAACGGAGCGCCTCTTTACCTGGATCAACTACCTAATCTAGTGTTTTCAGTTAAGGGGAAGGAAGAGATACCGTTTTATGGGTTGCGACTAGACAAGGGAGAGGAAAGGAAATTCTTCCCCCTAGAAAACCTCGATGCTTCTCAAACAGAAGATGACATTGTCTGTGTAAACTTGGCTGCCTTGAGCCAGGGAAAGTACGGTCATTATAAGATAACTCTAGTAAAATACGATAGAGTTTTATGGCAGACGGAAGTTGCGGTTGTTCCTGATTTGCGACTCAGGTTTGACCGCCTAATTTATAAGCCGCAAGATAAGGTCCAAGAAAAAGGAAGATTGGAATTTTTATCACGAAATAGGTGTGACTTTGTGCCCCAAAAGGAAGAAGGTAGTTTGATCACCAGCGTCTCTCCGACGGTGGTAGAGTTTGACACCAAACAGCATTTTATTGCAGGTTCATTGGTCTATCATCTCGAGGAACAGGTTCCTATAATGATAAATGTACAGATTCCAGTTATCAGGTGGCGGAAACAAAATGGGGAATGGCAAGCATCGGTAAAGGAAATCTGGCATGAAGATCTGGGCGCTATCGAAATTGAAGTACCACTGGCAGCTGGGGCTGAGGTAAAGTTGTCTCTAGAGGGCGGAAAGCAGATTTTGGTAAGCCCTGTGCAGCAAGGAAAAGCTGTGTTTGATTTATGTAGATTTAGTGATACCCTACGTGGAACAAATAAACCTACCCAAAAAATCTTCTTCAGCTGTTTAAATAAAAAAATCCTTCCTTTTACCCTGTTACGGGTGCGTACTCGTTGGCAAGTCCAGGATATTAGAATGACGCAAAGACTACAAGGCGATAGACGAAACCTACTGGTCCAATGGAGGGACTTGGGAAGAGCATCCGGGCGGGTGCTACGATTTTGGCCGCTGGATATGCCAGGGGTGGATTATATCGAAAGAAGTATCCCAGACGGGCATTGTAACGCTGAGATCGAGGTATTGGCAATAAAAATGCCTCCGGGTTTGTATAGGTTGCAACTAGATAAGCAGGATTCATGGAGTAGCGATGTGGCCATGGCTCCACGATCAGGGACAGAAAACTGCATAGATATAGATGTCGGGTCCAAGGAAGAGCTCTTACAGGCTTATTTGGGTAAATGCCTTGAAATAGTCGCCGCCAGCCATGAAGATAAAATAATCAGCATAGAACCCAACTACTGGGTGAAGGTTACCGGGCTCAACCCAACCTTTGATGAGGAAGCCAGACTAGAAGGCAATGTCTACACGGTGGCGGCGGATGGTACTATTAAAGGAATGCCATTTAATCCGGTAGGATTCTATCTACAGGGTAACAAGATGCCCTTTCTAATCGACAAAGACAGCGATGGGGCAACTTACTGCCGTAGATGTAAGATGTGGTTTTGGGAGATAGGACACCATGAGTGTGGTAATGCTGTAATTGCGCCTGAAAGTATCTATATCAGAGTGGGGGATGACAGATGAGCCTAGATCCGTTACAGGCAACCATAGCCATCGAAAGAAGATATATGGATTATTTGGAGACTACCTTTAGCTTAAATGATACTAGACTGCAAAAGGAACTTATGGCTGAACTCAAACAGCCTGGCCGGTTTGTGAAAGGACCCATTTTAGAGGCAACCCCACCTTTTCTAACGGCTAGCTCGTTGCAAGATTTAATCGATGAAGGTTTGTTTTCCAAGGAGTTCATTGAACTTAAGACAGATGATTTACCTTTGGAAAGAGAACTATATAAACATCAAGAGGTGGCCATCCGTAAACTTATTATGGAACGTAGAAATATTGTCGTGGCTACAGGGACCGGGTCGGGCAAGACAGAAGCTTTTTTACTACCGATATTAAACCATCTATTTCGCCAACGGGAGAATGGAGAACTGGGCCCAGGGGTGAGAGCATTGCTGCTGTATCCCATGAATGCCCTAGCTAATGATCAGTTAAAAAGACTGCGAAGGTTATTGAAGAACTATCCCGCCATCACTTTTGGTAGTTACACCGGGGAGACAGAAGAATGGGAAAATGATGCTAGGCAGAAGTTTCAGCTAGCAAATCCTAGTGAGCTTATCCTGCCTAATGAACTGTTATCGCGGGAAAAAATGCGGCAAGGTCCACCACATATTCTGCTGACGAATTATGCTATGTTAGAATACTTACTATTGCGACCACAAGATAACGCCTTTTTTGATGGCCCCTTTGCCCACAACTGGCGTTTTATCGTGATTGACGAAGCCCATACTTACTCTGGGGCAAAAGGCATTGAGATTGCTATGCTGTTGCGGCGGTTAAAAGAGAGGGTCGTAAAAAGCAAGCCCCGGGCTATTCAATGCGTTGCCACCAGCGCCACCTTAGGTGGTAAGGAAAAGGATTTTGGCCAGGTGGCTGAATTTGCTACCAACTTATTCGGGGAGCCGTTTATCTACAAAGAACATGCCCCCGATGAGCAAGATGTTATTGCAGGGGTTACAAAACGCCTTGCTATAGCTGAAAAAAGCTGGGGTAAGCCCCATCCTAATCTATATTTAGACTGGCAGCAGTTGGTACAAAATGAAGGGGCCACAATTTCCCTTTTAACTAACAGATGTCAAGGTAGTGGTGTACCAGAGAAAATTATACAAAAGGCAATGGCCCAAAGCGGCGGAAAGTGGAGACGATTTATATATGGAGTTTTGTCAGGGGATCAAAGAGTACTCACATTACAAACCATGCTGGAGAAGTCTCCCTGTTATCTGGCCAATGCAGCTCAGCACCTATTTGGTGAAGCTGGAGAACGCTATCTGGTGGCTTTAGTTTATTTGGCCAATAAGGCTAGACTAACAGAAGCCGATTTACCTTTATTGCCGGCTAGGTATCATGTTTTTATTCGGGCGTTGGAAGGTGGGTTTTGCACCCTAGTTCCTGAAAAGCATCTTTTCCTAGAGCGAAAAAAACAAATGGAGGTAGATGGAAACAAATATGCTGTTTTTGAAACAGCGGTTTGCCGTCAATGCAGCTCTTTGTATTTGGTAGGAGAAATAGTTGAAAACAATATTTTAAAACAACCAGGAAACCGCTTTTATGAGGATCGCAATCAGCTGAAGTACTTTTTGGTATTAGGGGATGGCAATATATTACCGGATAACGAAGATGAAATAGTTGCCAGTGGCGAGGAATACCCATCCGGAGAAATTTACAAGATATGCGCCCGTTGCGGTGTTATTTTCCCCGAAAACTATGTGTCCTCTCCTTGTAGCTGCGGCCAAGAACACTTGGTGCGGGTGGTGGCGGTTAAATCAAAAGCTGGTAATGTCCATAAATGCCCTGCCTGTGGCCGCTGTATTACCATTGGTTCTGTGGTAAGAAGATTCTTGTTAGGTGCTGAAGCGGTTACCAGTGTTTTGGGTACCGCCCTTTATCAACAACTACCGGAAAAAAAAGAAAAAACGCAAGACCAAATAGTTAACGACCCCTGGGCTTCTCCTTCCCATGGTCAATATGAAAAGGATAAACGCCAACTACTTGTATTTTCAGATAGCCGCCAAGACGCAGCTTTTTTTGCTACTTACTTCGCAAACTCCTATAACCAAATTCTCCAACGTCGGTTAATGGTAAAAGTCCTTGAAGAACAGAAGGAAAAAGTTATCCTTAATCGCTGGCGGGTGCAAGACCTGGCCCAATACCTAAAAAAGTATCTTATTGATTTGCAAATTCATCCTCGACTTAGCCATCAAGAAATAGAGGATTTGGCTTGGAAATGGGTGTTATTGGAATTCATGGCTTTTGATCAAGCTATCAGCCTAGAAGGCCTAGGATTGCTAGGCTTTACCCCTGTGTTACCGCCCTCTTGGGAACCACCGCCGGCTTTGCTTAGTGGTCCTTGGAATTTTAACAAAGAAGAAACGGTTACTTTGATGAACGTCTTGTTAGATACTGTCAGGCGCAATGGGGCCATAAGTTACCCAGATAACGTCGACCCCAGGGATGAATTCTTCGCTCCCCGGAACCGGGAATACTTTTTTACCAAGAAGGCACCAGTAAAGGGCAGGATTTATAATTGGCTACCAAAGGGTAAAAACGCAGTTAATACACGGGTAAATTACCTGATGAAAATTCCTACCCGAACCGGAGAGGTAGCATCAAAACAGGCTGCTTTATCCTTGCTAAGAGGGATTTGGGTTGCGCTAATAGCAGATAAAGGAAGGCGGGCGGCATGGAAAGAACATTTCTTTTCATTTATTGATGGGCCTAATGGGCAAGTATTTGCTTTACGGCCAGAGAAATGGGAGCTGCAGCCAGCTAGTATTGATAAGAGTATAATATGGTATCGTTGCAACAAATGTAGACGTTTTACGCTCCACAATATTCGTGGTGTTTGTCCCACTTATTATTGCGAAGGCAGATTAACCGAAGTTGCCCCAGATGTGGTATTAAAAGAAAACCATTACCGTAAGCTGTATACAGACTTCTTACCCTTAGGCATGAAGACCCATGAGCATACAGCCCAGCTAAACACAGATAAGGCCTCGCAAATACAAAAGCGATTTACCGAAGGTGAGATAAACGTTTTAAGCTGCTCCACCACGTTTGAGTTGGGCGTGGATGTAGGTGATCTAGAGGTTGTTTTTATGCGTAACGTCCCACCAACGGCTGCTAACTATATTCAAAGGGCAGGCCGGGCCGGGAGGAGGTCGGGTTCAACTGCTTTTGCTCTCACTTTTGCTCAATGCCGTTCCCATGATTTTGCCCACTTCAAGGAACCCCTTCGGATCATTAAAGGAGAAATCAAGCCCCCTTATGTAGCAATTGCCAACGAAAAAATTATTAGGCGGCACGTACATGCTATGGCCCTGGCCATGTTCTGGCAGAAGCATAAGGAATACTTTGGTAATGTAAAAAATTTTTTCTCTTCATCGCCTGATTCAGCCCTTCAGCCGCTAATAAAATTTTTAGCCCAAAGGCCCTGTCAGTTGGAAGAAAGTTTAAAACGTGTTGTTCCCCAAAAAATGTGGGGTAAAGTGGGGCTTGAAGATTGGAGTTGGTTGGAAGATTTTGTAGGTGATAAGAGAGGCATACTTACCAAGGTCGAAGCACAGTTGATGGGGGATCTAAAAGGCTTAAAGCAGTTGGAGGAAGGTTATTCCAAAAGGGGAAAATATGCCCGTGCAGGGCAAATTCGCAGGACTATAAACACCATTGAACAGTGCTATATAATTAACTTTTTCTCTAGACGCAATGTAATTCCAAAGTATGGTTTCCCCGTCGATGTGGTAGAGTTACAGATTACCCATCATGGTGAAGAAGCCAGAGGTCTGGAGCTAGATCGAGACTTAAAGATTGCCTTATCAGAATATGCGCCTAGTAGTCAAGTTGTAGCTGGAGGAAAATTGTGGACTAGCCGCTATATTAAAAAATTACCTGATCGAGATCCACTGGTATATAGTTATGCTGTCTGTGATCATTGCGGGCTCTATCGTAGTGAACTGGCGGCAAAAGAGCCTGACTTAAGAATTTGTTCTTGCGGTCATAGGGTTGGTCGTAGCCAAGGAATCTTTATTACTCCTGAATTTGGTTTCATTGCCGAGAAACCTAAACGGCCTAAAATGAGTAAACCAGAAAAGACCTACTCCACTCGCAATTTTTTTGCCCGCGAGGGGAAGGTGGAGAAGGAACTTACTTTATCCTTGGGTAAAACTTTGATCCTCCAAGCCGGTGGTGACGGTAAACTAGCTGTAATAAATAGTGCTGGCAACAGAAAGTTTAAAGTGTGCCAAACATGTGGCTATGCAGAAATATTTGATGGTAAGCCTTTACCGGAACATAAAAACCCTTGGGGGAAAGTATGCTGGGGACAGCGGTATTGCCGCTACGCGTTAGGATATGAATTTAGTACTGATATTTTGCAAATATGGTGCCCAGAGCTAGAAGATATGCGGCCAGGTTTTTGGGAGTCCTTATTGTATGGATTAATAGAAGGAGCGTGTGTAGCACTAGATATAGATCGCCGTGATATCGATGGGACTTTATACCCCCATCAGGGTAACCCCTACCGTCGCGTTTTAACCTTATTCGATGATGTACCCGGTGGGGCTGGACACGTCAAGCGGATTGCCGAACGGGATAACTTCATAGCTACCCTTAAGACCACACTAGCCATAGTATCTAATTGCGAGTGCGGGGATCAACTTGGGAACACCAGTTGCTACCAGTGTTTGCGAAGTTACACTAACCAGTATTGCCACGATCTACTACAGAGAGGATATATAAAGGAATTTTTAAAAAATGTACTGGC
>JAAYSV010000058.1 GCA_012518215.1 Bacillota bacterium | reverse complement strand
TGAGTAAGTGGTATTAACAAGGGTCTCCTCGGCCGCCCACGTTTTCTATTTCTTTTTTTATATGTTGGCTTGGCGACTGGGCCGTTCATGGGCCATAGCAAAAAGAACGGTTCATGCTCGGGCTCAACGGGAACACCTCCAATCTTCACGTCCTGTGAAGTATCCGGCTGCCGACATCACGTCGGCAGTCCCGTTTCGCTTCCTCGCCCTCACCGGCTATGGCAACCATTCACTCTATGTCGCTGACGCCAACATATCCGTACGGGGAAAAGACAAAGACCAGGAACCAGTGGAGGCAGGTACTGAGTGGTGTTCGAGGAGGGGATTCTTCGGTCGCACCAAAAGCAGGGCTCCCTCAGAATGACAGTACTATAAAAACAGTCGTGCGGAATGGCACAATACCGGGGAAGGAGTGTGGCGCCCTCCCCCCTGTCATTCCGAGCAAGCGGCGGGTCGTGTGTACACAGGACTGATGCTTCAAAAAAAAGGGCGCACGGTGGGTGATTTATAAAGAAGGCGGTCTGCCCGCGGCAGACCGCCTTTATTGCTTCTATTTCAGTTTCAGCCGATCCTGTCTCGATCAGGCCGCCGCGGGAAAGAGGTTGATCCTGTTCACGATCTTCTGCAGGATAAGGATCGCATCCTTCACGGTAACCTTATCGTTCCCTGCAACCTTCGCCCGCTGCTGTGCATCGTTATCCAATGTATCCAGCTTGACGACATGACGCAGGACCCGGATGGCGTCCATGACATCGACTTTACCATCGTTGCAGACGTCACCGTAAAGCTGCAGTGCCACATCGCCGACGGTGAAGACCTCCTGCACGCCGATTTCGCCCGCGCCTGTCAGGGTGACGGTCAACTCCTGCGGCAGATATCCTGCCTGCCGGAAATCGATCGTGTAGGTTCCGGCGGGAAGCGCATCGGTGGTGAATGTCCCGTCCGCCGCGGTCAGCAATGCCTGATCAACACCCTGGACGGTTACTGTCGCACCCGCCAGTGCTTCCCCGACAACGTCGGTCACCTTACCACTGATGAGTCCCTCGAGTTCGCCGCCGCCAACTTCTCCGCCATCTACCGGTGCATTATACACGATATAGCACTGTGCCTGCTCCAGCATGGTGATTATCGACCAGGTTTTCTGCTCGGGACTTGCGGGGTTTTCCCTTCTCCACTTGGTGTTGTAACTCACCACATCGCCCATATCATTCCCGTTCAGATAGAGAATATCCAGTGCATTCAGATTCGCATAGGGGCCGAATTTGGCCAGCGGATGGTGCGTATTCACTGTATCGTCTATCCACGCGGTGAGGTTCTCGATTTCGTTGTCGGAAAGATCGAGGATTCCCCCGCCCATGTAGCCGCCGAATTCGATATCCTTGATGGCACCGATATCGTCTGTACCCAGTCCGTTAGCGGAGAGATCCAGCACATGGAACTGTTTCCCGGCCAGCGGTGCCAGATTCGCAACGCTGTTGCCGCTCAGATAGAGTGAGCCGCCACCGCTTGCACGATCCTGGAAGGATATGTCGTCGAAGGACATGTCAGGGAGAACGGTGAGCAGCAGCCTGATTCCCTGCATCACATCCACGAACAGCACGTCCGCCAGGTCACTGATATCCGTGATCTCGTTCTCGTTGAGGTTCAATTCCTCCAGTGCCAGGCCGTTCAACACATCCAGGTTGGCAGCCGCATCGTTCTGCGCCAGATTCAACCGCCGCAGTGCGGTCATGCCTGACCAGTCGGATCCTGCCAGGGTGAGCCCGTTGTCGGACAGATCAAGGTACCTCACCTTGTCGAGAGCGGTGATATCATCCAGCTTGGTATTGTTTATATTGGCTGCCGCGAGGCTCAGATCCTTGAGAGACGCGAGGTCGGCCAGCGCCGTCAGATCACCCAGCGAACCGTTGCCGGAGAGATCCAGCGTGCGCAGCACATTCAGGTCCTCCAGGTCGCCCAGCGTTGCGATCGCGTTGTCGGAGACGTCAAGCTCCCAGAGCGTGGTCAGAGCGGTGATAGCCGCCATATCCGCATTGCCGAGGCTTGAACCGCTGAGGTAGAGTCTTCTCAACTGATCCATGTCTACCAGGTTAGCCAACTTACCGCCGGCATTGTTGCCCGAAAGATCCAGGTTTTCCATCTTCGTCATCCCTTGCAGTTTATCGAACCCGGTTGTGATGGCATTGCCGGAGAGATCCAGATATCTCATCGCCGTCAGGTTCTCAAGCGCGTCAATATCGTCAATCTCGTTATCCGCCAGGTAGAGCCGCTCCAGAGCGGTCAGCCCGGCCAGGTCGTCCACGCTGGCAATCTCGTTATCGGAGAGGTAGAGCCGCTCCAGGTTTGTCAGATTATCCAGCGGTGATATATCGCTGATCCCGTTTCCGGTCAGGCGCAGGTTTTCCAACATCGTCAGATTGGACAGAACATTGATGTCATCAAACCCGCAGCAGGAGAGGTCCAGGATTCTGAGTTTGGTCAGCCCTGCCAGAGCCCCGGTACCAGCTTCGGTAACCTTGGGATTGTATCCCAGCGAGAGGCTTTCCAGGTTATTCAGATCTTTCAGCGGGCTCAGGTCTTCGATCTCGTTGCCGTAGAGATCGAGATATTCCAGGTTGACCGCATACTCAAGGCCGGTCAGGTCGGTGATACCCCTGCTCACGGCAGAGAGCCCGCGCAGTTTCTTCATGTCGCCCTCGGTAAGCTCGCCTTCCACCCCGTTGAGGATGAGGGCAAACTCGATCGCCGCACGCAGCTTGGCGTCGGGGATATCCACCTCGTCACCATCGGCATGCAGTCCGATTACGGCATCCTCATCCGTCTCCACGTAGGTCAATCTGCTGACCTGATCGGCAAGCCAGTTGAAGGCGCCGGCAAGCGTGTTGCTGAAGAATCCGGAGGCAGCCTCGCGAACCGATCCGCCGATGATTTCGCCGGGTTCTTCTTCCTCCTCCTCCGGCCTGAGCAACCCATCCAGGAAGTCATACATGCCGCCACTTTCCATCCAGTCGGCCAGCAGCATCAGCAGGCTCTTGCCTGGGGTTCCGTCCCTGTAAAGGAAGCCATCATCCGGATCAAAGAGTGCCCTGATGATCACTTCGGTCAGCCTGGGCTCCGCCATGAAGTCCTTTACCTTCCCGAGCAGGATATCGGAGACATTCTCGCCGAGCCACGATGCCCTCGTCCGATCGCCTTCACCGTCTCCAAAGTCCTTCTCCTCCTGCAGGAATTCCGCAATCTTGCCTTCGGGTAGAAGCTCGATCAGCTTCTCGATGATGGCCACGATGGTGTCGGCCTCATCATTCACGACATCGGCGATATCCGCCACCAGCTTACCGATGTCAGGCAATGCCGCGTTGATTTCCGGCACCAGAATATCATCGTTGGCAATGTAATCAGCCACCTCCGCCAGCGGTATCAGCTCGCTGACATCCAGGGCAATCTTCTCCAGCAAATCCACCAGACTGAGTTCGCCCGGTTCCAGAGCGCCTTCGTCCTTGATGATAACCGCCACCTCTGCCAGAAGGTCGAGGAAGTCGGTGCGTTCATCATCTTCACCGAAGAGCACCTCCACCAGCCGTGCGGGGATGTAGATCGGATCTGTGCATTCCTCGGGCGGATCTGCTGTACACCCATCGCAGACGCCGCAATTCATGTAGAGGTCATTGTCCGCAATGTCGGTTGCCACATCCGCGAAGTTCAAATTCAGCAGTTGATTTTTCAGTGCATCCAGTGTCGTTACCTTATACTGGCAATCATCGGGATCTCCAGTCTCGCAATCATCGCATTCGCCGCAGGGCCACTCTTCCGCCAGTAGCAGCGGCACAAACTCTGCCACGAAGCCGCCCGCCCTGTCCAGAAGGGCAAAGAGCAGTTTTTCATCATCGGGAGCATCGCCGATGCGGAAGTCATCCACCGCTTTGATGATATCGCCGACCCAGGAGGAGATGGTTCCCAGGTTCAACGGCTTGTCGGGATCGACCTCGGGATCGGCACCCTGTGGGTCGGTACAATCCAGCGAGTAGCCGCCTTCCGCCAGGCAGTTTTCACATACACCGCAGGGCTCGCCCGATTCGTAGATCAGCCAGTTGAGCACGACGGTATTGACAATGTCACCGGGCAGCCCCGAGAGGATGCCGGCGATCAATTTCATGATATTCAATTTGGCACCGGCGATGATCACGTTCCAGCTATCGCCCGGGGTGCGGTAATCGGCACGTTTTACCGCCTCATCGGAGATGTAGGTGAAGGCCGGGGCCATGAATTTTTCGTTGAACTCCTCGTCCTTGAGGAAATCGTTGATCACGTCGACGACCACATCGCCGATATTTACCAGATCGACATTGTCGGCAACGCTCGGTGCCAGCAGTGCGAAGATGTCCTCGTCTGTCGCCGCCCCCTCGATGATGCCGGGGAGGAAATCAAAGAGGATCTCGATGGCCTCATTCACCAACACGGCAAAGTCATCATCCCCCAGCAATGTCGCCGCGAAATCGGGTACGAATTTCAGCACATCGGTGACCACATCGCCGAGAATACCGCTGATGTTGTCGATTTCACCCTGAATTGTATCACCAATCGCAGCGGGTACCTCCCTTACCAGGAAGACGATCAGGTTTTCAATGACCTTCATCGTCTCATCGGTAACCTTCGTATCATCATCAACGAAGAGTTCATCGAGAACGCCTGTCACCAGGTCGAGCACGAACTGGACGACGCCTTCTGTATCATCATCTCCGCTGACGAGTCTGGTGAGGAATGCACTCACTTCATCATCGGCAAGCAGACCGGTCACGACATCGATCACATCCTTGACCAGATCCTCGTCACCGAGCAGGTCGAAAATGATCTCCGCCAGGGTTGCAATATGTTCCTCGAATCCATCGCTGCCCAGCAGGTCGCCGATGGCCGTACCGAGCACCGCCTTGATCCTCTCATCGGCGATGATTTCACCCAGAAGCTCTTTTCCGTCTTCCATCGTCGCCGACAGTTTGGAGCGATCCTCACCCAGCAGGTCATCAAGGACCACATCTATCACCGCTGCCAGGCGGTCATCGTAGAGCAGGTCGGTGCCCATATGCTCGATCATTTCCATCACGGCATCGATGATGTCGTCGCTGGTGACCTCGGCGTTCTGCACCGCGCCGCCTTCCTGCAACTGCGGCTCCATGCCGCCGGCAGTAAGGACGGTGTTGATACCCAGCGAAGGCATCGCCTGCAACATCTCCACGTCATAGTCGCTCTCCACCGCACCGCCGATGATCTCGCCGGGTGATGCCGGGTTGAGAATCTTCTGGAAGCCGGTGAGGGGATCGATACGGCCGAAGAAGAGGTCGTGAAGGCTCCTGACTCCATCGGCAAGCAGATCACCCAGGATGGCCGCGGTATCCTCGTTGGTAACCACCGTTTTGACCACATTGAGTACCCTCTTGCCGATATCGTATTCATTCTCATCCAGGACCAGTTTTTCGGCAATGATCTCGCTGACACCTTCACCAAGCTCATCATCTTTTAGCAGCGAGGAGATGAACTGCCCGGGCAGATCCTGAATGATCCAGCCGAGCTTGTATCCCCTGCTTTCGTCCAGCTCTTCTTCATCCTCGTCGTAGATGAAGTCACCCAGGAAATCGAAGATGCCTTCAACCTTCGTGCCGGTAACCACATCTATCAGCATCTGGCTGAATTCCGGGCTGATGGTCAGCAGTTCCTTGATGGTGTCAAGATCGATCTCGATGACCACCGCTTCAACGATCTTGATCAGATCATCCCTGTTATCCTCGATGAAAGCCTCCAGATCTTCGGCATCGGGAGCAATCTCGCTTACAGCCGTGAGGATCTGGTGAAGTAGTCCTGCGGTGGGTAAAAGCGGTCCTCCCGTAACAAGATACGGGTTATTGTCGATTGTTTCCGTGATATCGCCGACGAGGTCGAGCACCTTGTTCAGCATCTTCGGAAGCAATTTGTTCAATTCGGATTCTTCCTCCGCCTGCTCGGCCATGAGCTCGCCGATCAGCGCGATCGGGCCGACTTTTCCGCTGTCGGCGTACATCGATTCCTCTATGCGGTTCTTGATGATCCCGAGCAGCGAGGGTGTTGTGCTGTCAAAAATAGCACCGCCGATACCGAGCACCGTGTCGATGGCCGGATCCGCAATTGTTCCGCGGATGCGGGCCTCGGTCAGGAATTTGGCCAGGAATCCATCGATGAATTCAACGAGGGATATATAGCCGTCCTCGAAGGGATGCCCCTCGGGCAGATTGTTGAAATCCAACTCGCTCAGCAAGCCGGTATCTTCATCCATCACCTGGAATTCATCGATGAGCCACTCGCGCAGCAACTCGAAGAAAGCCCAGAGACCGTTGAAGAGGCCCGTGACTATCTGTTCCGGAGAGACGGCAACCAGTCCGATGCCCGCTATCTCCACGTAGGCGGTGGACAGCGGATATGCCTCCTCACCGTATGCCGCCTCGATAAGCGCATCCTCGAGCATCCAGATCACCGTATCCAGAAATTCCGTGTCGCCGAGCATGTCAACGAGCAACGTGTTGACCTCGTTGAGCAGATTCCTGTTGTCGGGGTCCGGGCATTCCTCCAGGTCGGGATCCGGATCTTCGCCGCAGAAGGGGCAGTCCTTCTTGCCGCAGGGTACGTCACCCTCGAAAAGGACGATATCCACGATCAGCTGTTTCAATGCAGTAGAGGTAACATCATCGTTCAGGATCTTACCCACGTCAACGAGGATATTGTCTATCGGGCCGTTGGCAGCCAGCAACTCATCCAGCAGCTCGTCGATGATGACCTGCAGCAGAAGGTCATCATCATCCCCCTCCTCTGCTGCGAGGAGGGCGGAGACCAGGGTGAGCCCGCGCGAGGTCGCATCTTCGATGAGTTCTTCAAATCCTTCTCTTATGTTGACGGGATTCTCGCAAGGCCCTTGCGGATCGCTGGTGCAGCCAGTGCACTCTCCGCAGCGGGCTTCCGTTTCTTTGAAGGCAACGCCAGGCGCCTCGGTCATTCTAACCAGCTGCTCGTACTCCAGGAACGGGGCAATTAAATCCGTAATCATATCACCCGCTTCACCGACCGCTTCCTTGATGGTGGTGTCAACCACATCCGCGGGGGTTTTCCACTGTCTCTCGCAGAATTCTGGCGGGTCGGCCTGACAGGCCTCACATTCGCCGCAGGGCTGGAAGTGCTCGCAGTCTGCGTAGGTGGGCTCCCTGCCATCATCTATCGCCGCCAGGCAGCCATCACATTCGCCGCAGGGATCGTCGTAGAGCTTGATGACCAGCGGCTCGTCGGGGAAGATGCCACCTATCAGCTCGTTGAGTTCATCGGCAAATTCATCCGCTTCCTTCTTCTCGAAGTCCGCCTTCAGGTCAGCATGCGCGTCCAGGACCGTATCTCTCAGGTCCTCCCCGAAGTAACCCGCCTTGAGGCCCTTGACATCGTCATCGTTCATCACGTCAGCGATAAAGGCAGTGAGGGGATTGAAGAAATCGGCATTGGCTATATCCTCCACCACCTGGAATTCATTGAGGAACATGTAGAGGACCGAATCGGGGAAGTCATAAACATCGGTCTCGGTTACCAGGCTGCCGATGGTTGAACCGATGCGCCACAGGCTGTCGGTGATATAATCCTCATCGGCCATCTGCGCCCACATCTCATGCAATTTCTCGTCATACTCTTTTCCGTAGAATCGCGGATAGAGGAGTTTCAACATCGGAGCCACGACACGGTCCACCACCCCGAGCCCCGCTCCGGCGATCCTCTGCCCGTATCTCAGCACATCCTCGTCTTCCGTGATTTCCTTCAGTTTCTCATCTTTCAATTTATCCGTGAATGCCTTGAGCCTGTTCACGGGGTTTTCACAATTCTCGGGATGACCACTCGTGCACTCATCGCATTCGCCGCAGGGCCAGTCGCGGTCGAGGATCTCCATGACCACGGCCATGACCACGCTGACGAGGGAGGCTTCGAAATCCTCTTTCTCGAACGGATAGAGGGGGTCACCATCCTCGTTCTCATCCCTCTCTTCGTATCTCCCGCCGAGTGCCACGTAGAGCCCCTTCAGGGCGTCCTCGCCCATCAGCACGTCCATCTTGGCCTTTATGGCCGCTTCCCGCGCATCGGCCTTTTCTTTGGCCGCCTTACACGCGTCGCAGAGTTCGCCTTCGGGCAGCAGCGCACAATCGGGACACTCCTCCACCGGCTCGGGATCCTCGATTCCTTCCGCAACACCTTTCAGAATACCCCTGACCAGCGAATGGCCGATCATGTCGGCCTTCACCCAGCCGTCATAATCGTAGGGATCTTCTGGGTCGGGTTCGTAATAACCTTCCCCGTTGGGATTATCGGACTGGAGAACAACCTCCATGCTCTCCTTGAGATTGTCAAAGATCTCGTCCGCATCGAGGTCTTCCAGCATCTTGAAGATGTTGCCCACGAGCTCATCCACTTTTTCTTCGTCCAGCAGGCTGGCGATCGTGGACCAGGGGATGAGACCAAAGCCCGGGTCGTCCCCGGATTCTTCACCTTCGCCCGAGATATGGTCCATGAGCAGGGGAAGGAATATATCGAGGTGATCCATGATCAGATCGAAGAGTCCGGGTCCCTTCGGATCGGTTATTTCGCCGTCGTCGTCTCTCTCGGCTTTCCAGTGGAAATCCTCGAGGGCTTCGTCAAGGACAACCCTGAGGCGCCCGTCAGCCGTCCATTTATTCTCGCAGTTGTCCGGATCGGCAGGATCTGCCCCGCAATGCGGGCAGGTGCTCAGGCCGCAGGGCTCACCTTCTTCGGCCAGTTCGGTCTTGATCTTGTCCATGGCCAGATTCACGATCTCGTCCAAACGCCCCAGGCCAAGCGACTCCTCACCGGTATCTTCGTCGGTAACGACAAAGTTGTTTGTTTTCAGAAGATCCCAGAAAGCTTCTTCTTCGTCGAGGAGAGTATCCAGTGCCGCCGATACCGCGGCGGAAGCCGTCCTGCTGATGTTGCCGAGGTAGTCGGTCGCCTGTGGGTCTTCCTCGTCATATTTGAAATATTTGTCGATGAACGGCATCAGGCCGTCTTCGTTTTCTTCATCCATGTATTCTTCAAGAATTTCTCCCAGGTGGTAAACCAGCGAGCCCTCGTTCGAATCGTCATCGCCCATCACGAAGCCCAGGATCTGGTCAACCAGCTCGTCGATGCCCAGCAACAATCCGAAGATGTCCACCCCTTCTTCCTCGCCCTCATCGCCTTCACCGCCGCCTTCATCGCCGCCATTTTCATCACCGCCGCCGATGTCGATGGCCGAACCCATGAAGGCATCCATCAGGATATCCACCTGTCCCAGGAGTTCGGTCAGCGCGCCGCCCGGATCCTCTTCCAGATAATCCATCAGCGCGTCGATGACATCCTGAAATGCTTGCCAGGAATCTATGGGGTCTTCGGTGTTGACGGTGCATTCCTCTCCGGCCAGACATGCGTCGCACTTTCCGCAGGGAGATCCCATCTTGAATTTGAGGAAATCCATGATCTTGGTCACCAACGTCCCCAGCAGGGGATGGCCGGGAACAGCATCGGGATTTGCAACAAGATCGGGATCCGGGTCGGCAAATTTGCCGATCAGGTCATCGACGATATGCTCCATCACCGGGTCCAGGAAGACGGCCAGTAGGCCATCCACTACCTCCTTGAAGGCCTCGGCCTCCAGCAGTTCTTCGAGGAATTCATCGGCGATCCCGCTGAAATTGTCCAGGATCCTTTTCAGGGTAGGTTCTATATCCGGGTCTTCCATGAAACCCTCAAAATATTCCTCGAAAGGCTCCTTGACTATTTCAAGGAGCCCATCAAGGAATTCCTTGTATTCGAGGTCTTCGAGAAAATCTTCGGCAAAATCATTGACAAGTTGAAGAATACCTACAAACAGATCGTCGATGAGGATATTTCCATCCCCATCATCGACGACGACATATTTGAGGAAACCTGTCAGGAAATCCTTGAATTCGGAATCCTGAAGCAGATCGAGTATGTCGCCAACCAGAACCTTGGCAAATGCCATGATATCATCGTCCAGGATGATCCCGCCGATGAATTCACCGATGGCAATCGCAAGCTCGTCATCTTTCAGAATCAGGAGCAGGAGCTCGTCCAGCGCACCGATATCATCATCGTCGGAGAGTCGGATCACCGCACTCTCGAAGATGTCGGCAAGCTGCCCGTCCTCCAGGGCTGCGGCGGAAAAATTCTGCCATGAATCGTTCACATCCGCAAACTTGCCCGCCCGTTCCATGGCGGCAAATTCCTTCTCGAAATCATAGTCACCGCTCCGGGCACCCTTGAACAGGGAACCGAAGTATGTACTTGCCTTGCCGGCCAGACCGCCGGCAGCAGCCTTGCCGCCACCGAGGCCGCCCGCCGCAATTACCGGTGCCGCCCCCGCAACGACGGGAGAAAACACCATCATGAAAGTAATACACAGCACCAGAATCGTCCTTGCCACCGATGAACTACCGAAATTCTTCCCCATCAAATTCCTACCTCCCAGTTGAAATAATTTAATTTTGAAAACCTCGAGAATCATCAATCTATGATCAACGTATAAACGGTTGAAAGGAAAAGAAAAGGATTCTTGCTTTTTCTAGCGCCAAGATCATTAAATATTCTAAATAATTTATACAATTACTGTAAACAGTACCGGTTAAACAAAATTATATCGCAAGTGAATACCAATGTCAATTAATTATACTCATAATTTTCCACTTTCCCTGGAAGGGGTAATTGCATGTCATTCAAGGGTTTGTGGCTTTATGGCAAAAAAAATAAAAAAATAATTTTTGAAATAATATTTTGCCATCAGTATTATTCATTTTGTTACAATATTTAGATATATTTATGCAGATCATGCACATCCCCTTTCCCACCCCTTCCGTTTTTCTCCGCTGGCTGTGATTTCCCCTTTTTTTTGGGGATATGTCGCTGACGTCAACATATCGGTACGGGGGAAAAAGGGAACCAGTTTGTGCCGGTAGGAAGGATTACTTGAGGAGGGGATTCTTCGGTCGCGGCAAACTACAGCCGCTCTCTCAGAATGACAGGTTGTGCGTTTTCTTTCTCTGGCAGTAGGGTAAGGGGTGCTTGAGGAGGGGATTCATCAGGCGGTTTTGGCTAATTTTTGTGTGTATGCAAAAGATAAAACCCAGGAAATAGCTTCCCCCCGTGAGCAAGTGGTATTGATGCAGGTTTCATTGGCCGCCTGACTTTAACTCCTTCTTTTTTTTATATGTTGGCTTGGCGACTGGGCCGTTCATGGGCCATAGCATAAAGAACGGTTCAGGCTCAGGCTCAACGGGAACACCTC
>JAAYSV010000057.1 GCA_012518215.1 Bacillota bacterium | reverse complement strand
CCTTGGTAATTTTGCCCGTATCGTGCAACCCCTTGAACTTCTTTATCTTTCTTCGCGTACGGTTCTTGCTTTTTTGCCTTAGCTTTCTTATTACCTTCCCTGTTTCGGTTAGGTAGGTATGAAAGCCAAGAAAATCAACACCATTACGCAAAGGGAAAATATGTGTCTTGCTATTTAATTGTAGTTTTAAATTGCCTTCAACGTATTTTCGTATTTCCGTCAAGCAATAGCGAAGGTATTCTTTGTCATCATGTATTAATACAAAGTCATCCATGTAGCGGATATAATGCTTTATTTGAAGTTTTTCCTTTATAAAATGGTCAAGTCCACTTAAATAGAAATTTGCAAACCACTGACTAGTTTGATTGCCAAGAGGGATACCAGGATTCGGTGTGCTATCTATAATTTGTTCTAACAACCAGTCTATATCGGTATTACCCTTAAATAGTTTATTAAGCTTTATTTTTAGCACATCATGATCAATAGAATAGAAGAATTTTCTAATATCACATTTTAATACGCAACCCTGGCAACCATGTTTACGATAATGTCGTTGCATAAAATATCTAAGTCTATCTAATCCAGCGTGAGAACCTTTACCTTTGCGACAAGCATATGTATCGTAAATAAAATGTCGTTCCATTAATGGTTCCAAGAAATAATCGCACAGGTAATGCTGTACTACCCTATCCCTGAATGGCAATGCCATTATCTCTCTTTCCTTTGGTTCGAAAACTTTAAATTTAGTGTATTTGCCCATTTTATAAGTTTTCTGGTTTAATACATAAACCAGATAGTAAACTGCTTCTAACGCATTTGTTTCAAACTTAATAGTAGTTAATTTCTTTCGTTTACCTCGCCTTGCTTTTAAGTAGCATTGATACATTTTAAAAAAGTCAAATATATATTCTACTATGTGAAACACTCCTGTGTATAACCTTGGCGTTGGATTTTTAACTCCAAAGCCTTGGTATCAGAAAGTTTATGTTTACCCTTCCAGGGAAGGATACCCTCTCCTTTGATTGATAGTCCTCTAATTTCGGTTTTAACCTACTCCGTTACGGTATTCTACCAAAGCGGGGCGAACGCCGCTGTTACCGTTGTACGCGTTGTTGTTGTTCAACGTGCCATCGGAGTTGACGTTACGGGCGTTGTTCGAGTTGCCAGCGTTCGGAAATAGAGAGCACCCTAAAAATTAAACCTTTCTTTATCCTTTTTCATCCATGCTGCCGCAGTATATTTAACATCTAAAACTGCCTTAACCCATGCTTTACAATTTTGAGCTGAAATATATTTTTTCTCTAATGATAATTCAATGAGAAAAAGTATTTGCTTTATTATAGATAAAGCCCTAACTTGTAGTTTTCTTCGTTCTTCTTTTTCTGCTTGATTTTTAGGAAATATTTCGTTTGCTTCTAATAGACATTCGTAAACAGTTAAGGTTTTATCTTGCAAACGATTAACAAAAGTAAAACGCGCCTTTTTGGGAAATTTCTTACTGTCAGTAATGTTAAAAGTATACCTAATTAAATCTTTTGCTTTAATCAATACAGTTAACTCATTT
>JAAYSV010000056.1 GCA_012518215.1 Bacillota bacterium | reverse complement strand
GAAACATGCCGTTACTGCAGGGAGGCTTCAGTTTCACCAGGGAAGCTATTAAAAGTTTGATAGATAAAAAAGTGTGTTAAAAATTACGGGGTTCTCTCTTTTTTCCTAAAGTAGGTTGACACCGTCCACATTCCGGCACGATTTGCTCTTTGCTCGTTACTGCATTAATATTGAATTATAATCCGCCAATTCGAGGTACGCAGTATGTCCAGAAAGAAATGGCTTTCCATATTTCTACTGGGATTTGCCGGCCAGGTGGCATGGGCCGTTGAGAACCAATTTTTCAATACCTTCATGTACGACCGTATTATCCCTGATCCGCTCTATGTTTCCATCATGGTTGCTTCCTCGGCGGTGGTGGCCACCATAACGTCAATTTTCATGGGTGCCTTCTCCGACAAGCTGGGCCGCCGGAAGCCTTTTCTTTTTTTTGGTTATCTGATCTGGGGCATATCCATCATCGTTATCCCCGGTGCCGGGATGATCAAACCGGCACTGCTGGCCGCATGGGTGCTCATATTGCTGGACTGCCTCATGACATTTTTCGGTTCCACTGCCTATGATGCGGCGTACAATGCCTACATGACCGATATCACCACCAGGAAAACCCGGGGGCGTGCCCAGGGCCTTCTTGCCGTGGGAACAGCCCTGGCCATCCTGCTGACCTACGGCCTGTCGGGGGTGGTCATCGATAACTTTGGCTATTACCATTTCTTTGGCGGGGTGGGTTTGCTTGTATTCGTGCTGGGGCTCTGGGGCGGGGCCCTGGTCGATGACCGGGACACGCCTGTTTCCACGATGTTTCCGGGCCGGGGTACCGTATGGGAAAGAATCGTGGGTACGTTCAGGCGCGATTTCATCCGCGAGCAGAAAAGTCTTTTCCGCGTCCTTCTGGCCATGGCCCTGTGGGGGATGTCCTTCAACGTCTTCTTCCCCTTTCTGCTCATCTACATGAACCATTACCTGAAGCTCAACCTGACCCATTCCACGCTGCTCCTGTTTCTGGCCATCTTCATCGGCGGAGTGGCCCTCTCCTTCCCCGCCGGTATGTTGATCGACAGAGTTGGCCGCAAGAAAGTTGCCCTCGTTGCGGTGATCCTCCAGTCAGCCGCACTATTTTCCTTTGCCTTGACACGCAATCTGATCTTTCTTGCAGCCGTGGGCATCGTTGCTTTTGGAGCGGGCAACGTCTGGAGCATTGCCACCGGGGCCTGGAGCAAGGACCTCTTTCCCGAAGAGAAACGGGGGGAATTTGCCGGTTACATGACTCTTTTCAACGTGGCTTTCACCATGGTTCCCGGGCCGATTATTGGCGGGATCCTTTCCCGCATGTTCGGTATCAAGACCATTATCGAGGGGCAGGTGGCCTATATTCCCACGCCCATCATTATCATTGTCGCCTCTTTTCTGATGCTACTGGCGATCTTGCCCCTGTTCAAACTGGAAGAATCCGATCCGGCAGATCCGGCCGGCCCGGGGAATGTTGTTGCCCCCGGCTCCAACGGAGAGTTCTGATGTTGACAGGGTGTTCATTTATTGATAAAATTCAGAAAGTATTCGAATAATTGTTTTCAGGATCATTGTTCATTCACGCATGAACTATCCTGGATCGATTGTTTTGTAGCATGCTAACATGGGATTTCCGTCGGGGTCTTGAAAAGGGCCCGGTAACACTGTATATCGGCGCTACGTGGTCCAGGACCAGGAGGAAGACGATGAAACAGATCCCGGTAAGGAACGCGGTAGGAACAGTCATATGCCACGATATGACACAGATCATACCCGGGAAATTCAAGGGGCGAAGGTTCAAAAAGGGGGATGTCATCAGGAAAGAGGATATCCCCGTTTTGATTTCCATGGGGAGAGAGCATATCTATGTGTGGGAAGACAAAGAAGGCTTTCTTCACGAGGATGAAGCCGCAGCAAGGCTTGAAAAAATCGTTGCCGGGGAAGGCCTGAATTCCGGTCCGATCAAGGAGGGCAAGGTGGTCTTCAGCGCCGACCATGATGGCTTGCTCAAGGTTGATACAGAACTTTTGTTGGCCATCAACATGCTCGGCAAGGTAATTGTATCTACCGTGCACAACAATTTTCCCGTGAAAAAAGGCCAGAAAGTCGGTGCTACCCGGGCGATACCGCTGCTTATCAATGGGGATGTGATCAAAAAAGCGGAAGAAATAGCAGGGCAGCGTAAAATAATGCGTCTGCTTCCCTACAGGAAACTCGAGGTGGGCCTGGTTACCACCGGAAATGAGGTTTTTGAAGGCATTGTAAAAGACAGGTTCGGTCCTTTGTTGCGAGGCAAGATAGAATCCTTTGGTTCTGAACTTCTGGGGCAGACAATCGTTCCCGATAAAGAAGACGAGATTGTCGCTTCCATCAAAAAATATCTGGCCATGGGGGCCGACATGATTTTGTGTACCGGGGGGATGTCGGTTGACCCCGATGATCTGACCCCCTCCGCCATCGTGAAGGCAGGTGGAAAGATAGTATCCTATGGTGCCCCAATTCTCCCCGGGGCCACATTCTTGCTTGCCTACCACGGGCGGGTACCCATACTGGGGCTTCCCGGCGGCATGATCTTCTTCAAAAACTCGGTTTTTGACATTTTTCTGCCCCGATTGCTGGTTCAGGAAAAAATAACGGCAGAAGATATCGCCATGCACGGGCATGGAGGATTTTGCCTTGGATGTAGCAGCTGTATCTACCCGGCATGCAGTTTTGGGAAAGGTAGTTTCTAACATGATGGAAGGAATAGAACTGGAAAAAGCCCGGCAATTGATCGAAGAAAGAGCCATTCCTGCCGGGCCGGAAACAGTCGCCTTGCCGGAGGCACTCGGGCGGGTGCTGGCTGAAGACGTCCGCGCCCCCATGGATCAGCCTCCATTTAACCGTTCTCCGCTGGATGGATATGCCTTGCGTGCTGAAGACACGGAGGGGGCAGCCCCTCTTGCACCGGTTCGTCTGGAAGTCATCGATGCCATTTACGCCGGAATCTACTCCCGCAAAAAAGTGACCCCCGGGACGGCGGTCCGGCTGATGACCGGTTCCCCCATTCCCGACGGGGCAGACTGCGTCATCAGGCAGGAAGACGCCCGGGCGGGTGCTGCGGGCCGGCAGGTTGAAATCTTGAAACAGTTGCGGCCATGGGACAATTACTGTTTCCAGGGCGAGAGTTTTAAAAAGGGGGCCACCGTCCTCTCAAAAAACACACTGCTCGGAGCCGCCGAGATCGGGGTTCTGGCCAGTTTGGGTTCAAGTGCCATAACCGTATATCGCAAGCCGGTTACCGCGGTGATCAGTACCGGCGATGAGTTGGTCGAACCGGGGCTCGATTTGATGACAGGCCAGGTATACGACAGCAATTTTTATACCATTGCCTGCCGCCTTCGGGAATGCGGTGTGGAAGTGTTGCCCGGTATCAGCCTCGGTGATGATCGCCAGGTTATTGCAGATACCATCGCGGAGATGGTTGACAGGGTGGATTTTATTGTTAGCACGGGGGGCGTATCGGTAGGCGAAAAAGACTACATGATGGGGGTCATGGAAGCTCTGGGGGCGGAAAAAATTTTCTGGAGGGTAAATATCAAGCCCGGCTCCCCTGCCCTTTTCACCGTGTTGAAAGGAAAACCCGTGATCAGCCTCTCCGGCAATCCCCTGGCGGCATCCGTAACTCTTGATCTGCTCCTTTTTCCTTTTTTGAGAAGCATCACACATAACCATGCATTGAAAATGAAGAGTATGCGGGCGATATTGCAGAACGACTTTGAAAAAAGCAGCCCCATTCGCAGATTTCTGCGCGGGCAATTCACGCAGAAGGAAAATGGGGAAGCAGAGGTAAGGATAATCGAAGCGGAGCAGTCCCCGGGCAGCTTGAAAAGTGTTCTTGGCACCAATTGTTACATTGATATCGAAAAAGGTTCTTCCGGCTTGAAAAGGGGGGAGCAGGTGAAGATAATAATAACAGGGTAAAAACAGGGATTCGGATGCAAACCGGGCCACCGGGGAATCTTGATTATTTTGCTTTTCCTTGCGGAAGCCGACGGGCGGTTGATGTTCGTGTTGTGCGGCGCAATCTCTGGCTCAAAACTGTTGCCGGGGCAGCAAACGGAAAATGAAATCGGAAACCCTGCTGGAAATCATGGTTGGCCATCCGTTTGCCGGATCCGGGTTGAACCGGGTGCTCGAAAAGCTTCATGATTCAACACGATTGCGAGTATTGACATTATTGGCTTTTATTGATACAATTCTGAAAGTATTCGAATTTGGAATTATTTACAGTTGGAAAAGGAACGCACGAAGGTGATGAAGGGGGGTTGTCTGTCAGTACAAAGTAAGTTAGGATATAATTGATATTATTTATGGCGGATAATAAATTTTTTAGGAGGGGTTAGGTTTGAAGCTAAAACGTCGAGATTTTCTCAAGTTGGTTGGAGCGACGGGCGCCGGGCTGGCCTTGTCTCAGATGGGCTTTAATGTGGGGCAAATTGAAGCGGCATCGAACGAATTCAAAATTCACGGCGCCAAGGAGTACACTTCTATTTGTAACTTTTGTTCGTGTTCATGCGGTATGATCTGCCACGTAAAAGATGGAAAACTTATCAACCTGGAGGGAGATCCGGACCACATCATCAACGAGGGGGCGCTCTGCAGC
This sequence comes from Bacillota bacterium, assembly GCA_012518215.1. Taxonomy (NCBI): domain Bacteria; kingdom Bacillati; phylum Bacillota; species Bacillota bacterium. The sequence continues at coordinate 5,653 of JAAYSV010000056.1, read as the reverse complement.
AAGGGGGCGGCCTGTTACGAGGTGGTCAATTCTCCCGAGCGTGTCAAAACCCCGTTGTATCGTGCTCCGGGCAGCAATCATTGGGAAGAGATTGGCTGGGACGAGGCTATCGACAAGGTCGCCCGGAAGATAAAAGAACTTCGTGATGAAAATTGGATTGCCGAGGAAACGGTGGACGGCGAAACCTATCCGGTCAATCGCACCGATGCGTTGGCTTTCCTCGGCGGTGCTCAGGTTAACAACGAAGAATGTTATCTGTTTACAAAGATGGCCCGGATAATGGGGTCACCATACCTGGAGCACCAGGCACGTGTCTGACACAGTCCTACGGTCGCCAGTTTGGGGGCCTCATTCGGACGCGGTGCCATGACCAATAACTGGATCGATTTGAAGAATGCCAGGGCATTCCTGATCGAGGGTAGCAATGCTGCCGAGAACCACCCCATGTCCATGAAATGGGTGATGGAAGCCAAGAAAAATGGTGCCAAGGTTATTCACGTCGACCCGCGTTTTACAAGAACTTCAGCGATAGCGGATATTTTCGTGCGTATAAGGCCCGGAACCGATATCGCTTTTCTGAACTCCATCATCAACTATATCCTGACCGAAAAACTCTATGATGAGGATTTTGTGCTCAACCACACCAACGCATTGCTGATTGCCAATGAAGAATTTGATTTCAGCGATGGTCTTTTCTCGGGTTACAATCCCGAAACGCGCAGTTACAATAACAAATCCTGGGGATATGCCCTGGACGGTGAGAAAAAACCTCTCAAGGCGGAGAGCCTGGATGATCCAAGGTGCGTCTTCAGCAAGATAAAAGAATTTTTCAAACGTTACGATTTCAAAACAGCTTCTGCCATTTCGGGTGCTTCGGAAGAAGAGATCAAGAATGTTGCGGACACCCTGGTTGCAAACCGTCCCGGAACAGTAATGTATGCCCTGGGGATGACCCAGCACACTGTTGGTGTGCAGAACATCCGTGCCTTTGGAGTTTTGCAGCTCCTTCTGGGGAACGTGGGGAAACCGGGCAGCGGTATCAACGCTCTGCGCGGTGAGCCCAATGTTCAGGGTTCGACAGACATGGCCTGCCTGTTCGGCTATCTGCCGGGCTATCTGGGCTATCCCAACCACAATGTTCAGGATATCGATACCTGGACAACCTCATCGGGAACTTTCCGCCGCAATTTCCTGATAAACCTGATGAAGGCATGGTTCGGGGAACATGCACAACCGGAGAACGATTACTGCTTCAACTTGCTGCCCAAGAAAAATGGGAAAGCAAATTATTCCGTATTCAGCTACTTTGAAAAAGCTCTGGAAGACGAGGTAAAGTTTCTCTTCTGCGTGGGGCAGAACCCCCTGGTTACCCAACCGAACCTCAACCTGGTGCAGGCGGGGCTTGAAAAAATGGAGATGGTGGTAGTTCAAGACCTGTTTGATATTGAAACGGCATCCTTCTGGGAAGAACGCCCCGGGGTTGACCCCACGACCATCGACACCGAAGTCATCTTTCTGCCGGCGGCATCTTTCCTTGAAAGGGAAGGCTCCCTCATAAATTCCGGCCGAATGGTGCAATGGCGTTACACGGGTATCGATCCCGTGGGAGACTCCAAGCCGGACCTGGAGATCCTTGACCTTATCTTCAGGAAGGTAAGGGAACTTTATGCCGATTCCACCGAGAAAAAAGACGAGATATTCAAGAAAGCTACATGGGACTACGACAACTCGGACAATATCACCTTTGCGGAAGAAGTCCTGAAGGAAATCAACGGTTACAACCTGGAAACCGGCGAACTTCTCAAGGGCATCGGGGAGCTGAAGCCTGATGGAACAACCTCGTCCGGATGCTGGGTTTATCCCGGAGTTTATGCCAATAATCAGAATAATACCAAGAGAAAGGACAACCAGACAGACCCGAGCGGGCTGGGCATCTATCCCGGCTTTGCATGGAGCTGGCCGGGGAACATGCATGTGTTGTACAACCGTGCCTCCTGTGATGCCAATGGCCGTCCTTACGATGAAGAAAAAGCGGTAATCTGGTGGGACGAAGCAAAAGGGATCTGGACCGGGCATGATACGCCGGACGTTCCCAATGTGAATGATGGGCCCAGCACTCCCAACGGGCAACGGCCTTTCAGGATGTCCGGAGAGGGTGTTGGCCGCCTCCTGTCGGGATTTTATCAGGATCCCCTTCCCGATTCGGATTTACCGCGGGACACATCCTCGACACCGGCGGATGGCCCTGTACCGGAGTTCTATGAACCGGTAGAGAGCCCCACGGCGAATATCATGCACCCGGAGGTACATTACAATCCGTGTGTGAAATATCCGCGTGTAGAGGAATGGCAGCCCATCGGCACAACAGATGATTACCCCTATGTGCTGTGCACATCCAGCCTTACCGAACACTGGTGTGCAGGGTCAGTTACCCGCAACCTGCCGTGGCTGAATGAACTCTATCCGGAGCCGATTTGCGAGATGTCGAAGAGTCTGGCCGAGAAGCTCGGGGTTGATAATGGGGAAGAAGTCAAGGTCTGGTCGGCACGCGGTGAGGTAGTGGTGAAAGCCCACGTTACCTCCCGCATGAATACAATGGTTATTAACGGCAAAGAGGTGGAAGTGGTCTGGATGCCTTACAACTGGGGTCACAAAGGCTTGAGCAGAAAGCCAAGTACCAACCTGCTGACCATTGATGCAGGCGATCCCAACACCTTCATCCAGGAAACCAAAGCCTGCCTGGTCAATATCAGCAAGGCATAACCTTTACCTCTGAAGAGGCGGTTCTTCTTGCCCTTGGCCGGGTAAGGATTTCGGGACAGACACTTATCCCTATCCGTACTGCCGATGGAACACAGGTGAACTATCCGGGGGCAGGCCTGAAAGTTTGAGGCCTGTCCCCGGCTATTGTAGCAAAGGAGGTTTCAAATTGGACGGATTGGACGTAACAATCGAGGATTGGGTCCGGGAACGCCCCTATCTCAAAGAAATTGCACAGTTGCAGAAAATAATCGAAGCGGTGATCAAGAAAAGTGGCGGCGAAGCTGTTACACCCTACGTCCCGGGAGAAGGTGTTCTGGAAGAATTCAAAAGAGGTATTCCAATTCTTAAAACGGGTGAAAACCTCGAAGGATTCATGAAGGAAGTGGAAAACCTCATTGTCAAAATGATCGATGCCCTGGTCACGGCATCCTTGCCGGGTCAAATCATCACACAATCTCTACAGGTCAAGGCGGCATTTGCAGAGAAAGAAGACCTGGTCGGCTGCCTCGTGGCCGAGGCCGTGAAGGACAGCAGCGTCAAAGACAGCAAGAAGGACCTGGGTGAAGTCAGCGAAGGATTCCTTCTGTTTCTGGTCTGGAAAGCCCTTTCACATGTTCTGGAACCTCTGAAAGAGAAAGTGTCCATGTTGCTGGAAGAAGATCCATGGCTCAGGGGCTACTGCCCGGTCTGCGGCCAGCTTCCGGCCATGGCCCATTTGCTGAAAACAGAAAAAGGGCGGGAACGCAACCTGATCTGTGGATGTTGCCAGATGCATTGGCGTTTCAAGCGGATGGGATGCCCCTATTGCGGCAATGAAGATCAAAAAACATTGGAAATAATCGGGCTGGATGAAGAACCGGATCTGCGCGTCGACACCTGTAAAGAATGCGAAGGCTACCTGAAAACCTACATCGGTGAAGGCCAGGAATTGGCGGCGCTGACAGACTGGTCCACCTTGCACCTTGACCTGGTTGCCAAAAAACAGGGTTTCAAACGTATCGGTTATCAGATGTACGGTATCTAGCGGATGTGATCACTATTCGCCGGTCATGGTTGCCAGCTCGCACTTCAGGCCACTGGTGCAGGGTGTGGCTGGCATGCTGAAAGATCCGGTGCAGGTAAAATTCAACTACAGGGGCACGGGATGTAAGGCACCCCGATTGTCCAGTCGTGGGGAAATACGATCAAACCATCGAGAAAAATGGTGCGGGCGAGAGGATTTGAACCTCCAAGGGAAAATCATCCCACTGGATCCTAAGTCCAGCGCGTCTGCCAGTTCCGCCACGCCCGCATTGCTGTTATGACTGCAACAACGTTACATTCTGGCTCCATTCATCACCATTTATCATACACCAAAGCGGTCGAAAATTCCACAAAAACGAAAGGAAAATAAAAGTAACAGTCATACCCAATCTTTTCATTCATAAACATAACTTAGCCGGATCCCGGAAGGGTTTATTTCCCTGCCGGGAAGGGAATTTTTGGTGTTGACGGTTTTTTTTATTTAAGTTATACTTGTCCGTAAGAATGGCAACCCGTACGGCATTTGTACAATGCCAACCGGGCAGAGAAAAATATTGATAAATGTTGAATATTTTCTACTATTCGGCAAGCATTCTTTGCGGTATAATTGCTGTGGATATCCGCCCGGCAGGATATCAAATTTCACCAGCGAAAATTTGGGAGGGATGGTTAATCTAATGAGAAAAGCTGTTCTGGTTCTGGCTTTGATTTTTCTGGCTATCATCCTGGTGCAGGCATATCTGGTTGGAATCGGGGGTGAAACCTTTGAAGACCTGGCCCTCTCCCGCGGGGGTGCGGTGGGAAGGCTCGTTGCTCTGATGTTCGGTGTCGGGGCAGCGTTTGTGCTGGCCAAGCCGTTTGTTTCCATAGTCGTGTTCGGGCTGGCTGCTCTGGTTTCGCTGGTTGTTGCTTATCCTACGGGGTATTACGATCTTTTCCTGTGGGGAATCATAGCCCTGATTCTTGGTGTGTTGAGCTATTTTGGCTGGCGGGAAATTGAAGACCAACCCTCTTTTCGGCGCCGGCAGGAAGACGTTTTCCCCGCGGACACATCCGAAACGGCGGAACCATTCACGGAACAACAATAGATTTTGCGTTTTGCTGTACGCCTGCTGAATTGCAGGCAGGCCTTTCTTTGATCCAAAACCCTTGCCTCCAGACCAATGGAGGCATATTTTATTTCAAGTAACGGGACATTCCGGCGCCAAAAGGACATATTACCTGTCATTCAGCCATACCTGTCAGATTCCTCGCGGCGCTATTCTTTCACTCCGGTGTTACCGTTTCCACGCCATTTTTCTCTAAAGCTTCATGTTGGTATTCTTGTTAAACACCGCTTGCTCGGAATGACAGGGGGGGGGGCGCCGCATTCCTTCCCCGGTATTGTGCCATTCCGGCGACTGTCTTTCTAGTACTGTCATTCTGAGGGAGCCCTGTTTTTTGGGGCGACCGAAGAATCCCCTCCTCAAGCACTCCTTACTACCGCTATAAAATGGTTCCTGGTCTTTTTCCCCGTAAAGCACAGCGTTTTCCTCTGCCCGAGATTCCTCGCGGCGCTATTTTTTCACTCCGGTGTTACCGTTTCCACGCCATTTTTCTCTAAAGCTTTATGTTGGTGTTCTTGTTAAACACCGCTTGCTCGGAATGACAGGGGGGGGAGATCGACGCAGGCGACCGAAGAATCCCCTCCTCAAGCACCCCTTACTACCGCTATAAAATGGTTCCTGGCCCTTGTTTCTACCCGTACCGATATGTTGGCGTAAGCGACATAGAGTGAATGGTTGCCATAGCCGGTGAAGGCGAGGAAGCGAAACGGGACTGCCGACGTGATGTCGGCAGCCGGATACTTCACAGGACGTGAAGATTG
>JAAYSV010000055.1 GCA_012518215.1 Bacillota bacterium | reverse complement strand
GGACAACGCGCCTCCGCCCTCGTTTTGTTTATTCTCTCGCAAAATGATAATGATGTAGTTATTATCGACCAACCAGAAGATGACCTCGATAATCAAGTGGTTTACACAGAATTTATTAAAAAGCTTAGGGGAAAGAAATATGATACACAATTCATTTTTGCAACACATAATGCTAACATTCCTGTATTAGGAGATGCGGAAAGAATAGTAGCTGCAGAAAGTAGCGATGGGATTATGCACATTTCTTCTGGAACAATAGACTCTGAAGAAACACACCAGCAAATCGTTGACATTATGGAAGGAGGATATGAAGCCTTCAAACGACGTAATGTTATTTATTCTACATGGGAAAAGAATCAGTAACTATATCCTGCTTATTACGAAAACCCGCTGTCAACTGAAAATGGTGCTTTGTACCAAAGTAGTATAGGAAACACTCCGGAGATGGCAGGAATCAAAACTCATATGTCGACTTGTTCCCACGAACAGATAAAAACTGTTGACCTGTTTCCGCGGACAGATAATATACATGAAAACCATGGTCGGCCTATTCCCTTGTACGGAAAATTAGTAAAATACATACCAGACATCAATCTGATAACTCCGTGCCACGTCGAGACGGTGGTATTGATGTCAAGGGTAGATATCGGCCAGATGAAGAAATAGCATAAGAAGCCATCTACAATGCCTATGAAAGGCAAAATAGATAACTGACTGTTTGCTTCTCGATAAATTACGGGGCAATTTGCGATAATACTGAGTATATGGAGATATTTTTAATCCAACTTGAGCAAAGAAAGGGAAAGAATATATTTTAATAAAGGTGGATTATAGTCTTGCTTGGCAATCGTTAAGTGCGAATATAAAATATTTTATTATAGAGATTTAGGAGGATGTAGATGAAAAAGATTGATTGGACTAAAATAACATATAAAGATGTTCTAGAAGCTATAAAAATTTTCAATAGAGACAATCCAGAATATCCTGAACCAAAGGTTACTTTTCTTATACATAATAAACAGAAACTACCTGCCAAACATATTAGGGGAATGGCATACAAGATAGCATATGGCAAGGAAATTAAAAAAAGTGATTATGGTGGTGGAATGGAGACAGTAAATTTTTTTGAAAGACTAGGATTTGAAGTAGATTACAAAGGGAAGTCAATAAGGGAAACAAAGATCAATATGGCAGAGATCCAGCAGATAAATAATGATGAAAATAGAACGGGAGTTAGTGAAAATAGAAATAGCTACTTGGATGAAAATGTTATTAAAATACCTACGAAGGGTGTTATAGAACAAAAAAATGCACTGCAATTATTGCTTAACAAAATTTACAAGGGAGATGTTGTGTGTGAGAAGACATTCCCATGGCTAAAATCACCTAAGGAAATAAATGGAGCATACATAGACATATATGAGGACCTAACAAATTATAGGGGAGATAACACTTTTGCTAAAAAAAATGTAACTTTAAGGTGTGACTTTGTATGTGAAAAAGAAAAAAACATAATTGAATATGATGAAAGGCAGCATTTTACAGAGGCTAGGAGAAGAGCCTTACTATCATACAAGGATATTAGGCTGGATTATGACAAAGAATTATGGATTAAGGCTTGTAAGGATATACAGGCCAAAGATAATCACCCATTTAATAGAGATGAAGCAAGAGCCTATTATGATAGTGTAAGGGATATAGAGGCGGGCAAAAATGGATATAAGTTATTTAGAATAATGCATGGTCAAATAGATTTTGAATCTGATGATGCAGAATTAGCCTTGAAAAAAATATTAGGTTTAGATGATGTTAATAAAACAAAAGAATTAAAGGAACGAAGCAAAGATGGCCTTAAGTTGGGCTTATATTTGCAAACAGATGAATTAAAAAACAAGGATGATTTCAATAAGGCTATAGAAAAAGTAAAAAGTTCTGAATTTGATATATTTGTCTTACCAGAATTCTCTTATTTTCCTTTTGTTTCTATGGTTGTAGAATCAGATGTTGCAAACAAAGAAGATGTAGATAAAATCTACGAAGCAAGTCTTGACTTAAGTGAAGAAATAGGAAAAGCAATTATAATTAGTAGTGTAGATAAATTTGGTACAATCTTTAGTCTATATGCCAATGCTTTTGCAGATGAAAATGAAACAGAAGTAGCTCTATATATAAAGCATACAATGACATCCCACTCTGCCTTTGATTTTGAGAAATATGATGAATTGGCTAAAGCTATGTTTGAGCCAATATTGTTCAAGGGCCATAGGATTGGAATGACTATATGCTATGATTGCAATCATTCTCTATTTAGTAGAGTATATGGATTGCAAAATATAGATCTTATCATTAATAGTACAGGTGGGAATGTAGTTTATGACAAATGGTACAAGTATAATAAGGTTAGAGCCATAGAAAACTACTGCTTTAATTTCGTTACAATGGGTGGAGATGGACTAGCAACAAATCCTAAGACATATGTCTATGGATTCAATCCAAATGGTAAAGAGTTAACAGCTATTAATGGAGATGAAATAAGCACAAAAGATAATTGTCCAGGTAGTATATTTATTTATGACATAGGTTTAGATGATGGAGAATCAAGTAGGGAACTAAGCATCAATCAAAAGAAATCTATAAATAAAAATTATCAATTGAAATTTCCTGTTGGAAGGTCATCGGAAATTTTGAAGGACGCAAAGAAGTTAACGGAAACCATATATGTGCAAGAAAAAGGAAATTTAAATATCATTTATGTTTTAGTAGAAGGAGATGATATTTTCAAACCTGAAAAAGTATTGTCTTTACTATACTCTAAGAAGCTCAGGGAGTTGCATAATAAAAGATATATTATAATTAATAGATATGAGACTATAGATGAAGAATTTTTTCAAAACAAGCTTTCTGTTGTACTTAAAGTACGTTCAATGGAAAATTTTTGCGGAGTAATATTGGAATCAAAAAATATAAATAATTGCTATCAGTCAGGTAAAAATAGAACAGCACAGGTCATAGATACTATTGATGGAGAGTATAGGATAGATTTAAGCAGAACAACAGGTCCAGAAGCGATTTGGAAAAATAAAGATGGAATGAGAGCTTCCTGGAGAAATAATTTTGAGTGGTTGATAAATAAGATTTCCAAGGAGAATATGTTCCAATTGTGGTTCAATGTCGTAAATGTTTCTACGATAGCAGAAAAAATATATGCGACAGATGATTTACATTTCTGGTATCGTAGAGAATTTGGGGACTAAAGAAAATAGACTGACTTATTTCCACATACTGATTTTCAAAAAGTGGCGAGGACTTATTTCCCATTACCAATATAGTAAGAGAATGAAAAATACAGTGAAAAAGCTATAAGATATCAATCCGACGGGGTCGGTGCTGATCCACGGGGCATGCCCTTGCCAGCCTCGTGATGTCGAAGACGGCCTGCGCCAGCAATTTTTCTGTTCCGGCCATTGCTTCTTCCAGAGTCATGGCGTTGTTGATGCAGCTGAATGCTGCCGTGATCCCATGTTTGTAAATTTCTTCGAACCCATCGCCCAGCCCACCGGAAAGACAGATCACGGGGATGTTGTATCTGTTGGCGATGGCGGCTACACCGACGGGGACTTTTCCGTATGCCGTCTGGGCATCGGTCTGCCCCTCCCCGGTGACGACCATGTCAGCCGCCGCGATTTCTTTTTCCAGGTTGCAGATCTCGCTCAGGATTTCCATACCCGGCTTCAAAATTGCACCGGCGAAGGCAAGCAACCCGCCGGCCATTCCACCTGCTGCACCACTTCCGGGAATATCCTGCAGATCGATCCCCATTTCACGGGCTATCACCCCGGCGAATTTTTTCAATCCCCGATCAAGGAACCGGACCCCATCTTCATCGGCCCCTTTTTGCGGGGCAAAAACAGAAGCGGCACCTTCCGGCCCGTAAAATGGATTGTTCACGTCACAGGCGCCAACAATCCGCGTCTCCTTCAGGCGCGGATCGATATTGTCCATGCTCATGGTTGCAACCTTCTCCAGATCCTCTCCCCTCCCGGAGCCGATCTCTGCACCGCATCGGTCATGAAACACAACACCGAGAGCGCGAGCCATCCCCATGCCACCGTCATTGGTGATACTACCGCCCAGCCCCACGATGATTTCCGAGCATCCTTCATTGAGGGCCTCAAGGATGAGTTCACCCACCCCGTGGCTGGTGGCCAGAAGCGGGTTTCTGCTTTCCCCGGGAACCAGCCCCGGGCCGGCAGCGGCGGCGATTTCGATTATGGCCGTTGGGCCGTCTTCCAGTACTCCGAAGAAAGAAGGGATGCGTGTACCCAAGGGGCCGGTAACCGAGGTCTCGATAATTTTCCCCCCGGCTGCTTTCAGCACGGCTTCCACCGTTCCTTCTCCACCGTCGGCGATGGGAACCATCCTGACCTCGATCTCCGGGTCGGCTTTTTCGATTCCCGCCCCGATACATTCTGCCACCCGGGTGGCCGATAGACTGCCCTTGAAAGAATCGGGCGCCACGACTATCTTCATCTTCTACACCCCCGGCATCGTTCACATTTCCCTTATTATAAACGTAATTTCCGCCATGATCCATGTATGGAATAAAGAATTTGGCCCTGTACAGGCAGGCAAAAAAATCTTTTACGGGCTGGATGGACAATATGGTCGGAAAATATGGGGGGCAGGCCGGGTGCAAAAAAATATAGAAAACGGGAGGAAAAAAATATATAATATAGAGTGGGAATAGGTAACTGGCTTGTTTGCCCGTAAATTCTCCTGGAATGTAACGGGTCAGTTCTACATATCGTCATATGAAAATGGGGGTGGGCGCCGATGAAACCATCCAAGAGAATTCTTCTGTTGTTCTTTCTGACCCTGGCATTTTTTTTGTTCGTGGGTATCGGCGGCCTGCCGGCGGAAACCATGGGCGACGAGCCGGACGAATTTCTGCTCTTCACTTCCCTGGGCCCAACGGAAAGCCCATCGGCAGACATGATCTGCCCTTCGGCCATCTCCCCCAAACAATCGTGGGTGGTGGAAATGAATGAATTGCTGTTCACCGGCAAGGTCAAGAAGGGTGACCGCCTGATCTTTGATTTGCCCGGTGAAGCTGCGCATTCTTTCAGCGTGGACCGCATCAATGTTGACATCAACGGCACGTCGACCATCCGGGGCAGGCCCGCGGATGATGACTTTGGTTACCTGCTGTTGACATGGGATGAAGGCAGGGCCCTCTCTTCCATCAGAAACTATGGTGAGCAGAGGGAATATACCATCAATTACGACCCCTCCCGTGACCGGCATCTGCTCCATGAGGTGGCCTCCCGCGATGCCGATGTCATCGAAAACGGCCCGCCCCTGATCCCTCCCGGGGAGATAGGTCCGCAATCTGTGACCCCGACCCTCCCGGAGATCGACGAGGAGGTAACCATCGACGTGATGATCGTTTACACCCCCGCGGCCAGAGATCATGCTGCGGAAAGTACCGGTATCAATACCTTCATCGCCCAGGCGATGGAACTGGGCCAGCTGGCCCTGGACAACAGCGATGTGGGGGTTCAGTTGCGGCTGGTTCATTCCGCGGAAGTTGAATACACCGAGTACAAAAACGGTATGGGAACAAGTACCGATCTGGCACGTTTGAAGGGAAAGAATGACGGCTACATGGATCAGGTCCATGCATGGCGTGATCAGTACGGCGCCGACCTGGTCAATCTTTTCACCCTGTGCGAAGATGTCGGAGGCCTTGGTTACATGCTTACCAGTGAGACTCCCAGGCCGGAGTCCGGTTTTTCCATTTCCCGTGTACAGCAGGCCTGCTCCTGGACTACCTTGCATGAATTCGGGCATAACTGGGGGTTGCACCACAGCAAAGAACAGGGGAACGCTCCCGGGCCGGGGATCTATTCCTATTCTGCAGGGTGGCGCTGGACAGGAAATGATGACGAGTTGTACGCCTCGATCATGGCCTACGGGGAAGGGGTATATGAAATCGTGCCCCATATCTCCAACCCCGATATCTGGTACCAGGGGGCACGCACGGGAGACAAGAAGAATGGCGATAATGCCAGAACCACCAGGCAGACCAAAACTATCGTTGCCGGTTACCGTCCCGCCGTTATGGAACTTATTACAAGTTTCAGCTTCCCCGAGCAGACAGGCCCGGCAGTTATCGATGCGGAGAATCGAACGGTGTGTATCGAGGTAGAGCGCGGAACCGATCTTGCCGGGCTGAAAGCCGAATTTACTCTTTCCGAAGGCGCGACGGCCTATGTGAATGAAATAGAACAGCAATCCGGTGAAACGGAAAATGATTTCAGCAATCCCGTAATATACACGGTGAAGGCGGAAGATGGCAGCACTGCCGACTGGGTGGTCACGGTAACGGAGAATTATATTCCGGTAGAATCCCTGCACCTGAATGTGGACAGGATCATCATCAGGGAAGGGGAGACCGTGGAACTGATGGCCACGGTGGAGCCCGGGGATGCCAGTGATCGCGGGGTTACCTGGTCTTCCGATGAAGATGGCATAGCTGAAGTGAATGAAACAGGCGAGGTTTCTGCCCGGAGCGAGGGAGCGGCGACGATCACCGCCTGCACCGTGGATGGCCATTTCACGGCGGAATGCGAGGTTCTGATCATCGGCCGGGATTGGGATCTGGAGGAGTCCACCGAGGTCCAGAGGATCATGCCCGGTGAAGGGGGGATGGCTACCGCCAATTTCCCGGCACTGCAGGCCCTGTTGCGCATCGAGACCGCGGATCATGCCGGAGTGGCTGCCCTGACCCCTTTCGACAGCGGCCATCTGGACTTGCCCCCTGCGCTGCTGCCCATCGGGTCCTATATTGTACCGGAAATAAGTGACAATGTGAATTACACGGCCGTGGAGCTGGGAATGAGTTACGTCCTGCAGGAACTTCCCGAAACGGCCGTGGAAAGCGAATTGCGGCTCTTTGCCGATAATGACCGTTCCGGAATATGGCAGGAGGTTCCCGATCAGCACATCGACACCGGGAAGCGGACGATTACAGCCCGCCTGGAAGGTTTATCTCCGCTGGCCATATTCGATGAGGTGCTCTTCGGTGATGCCAATCTTGACGGAAAGGTGGATGTTGCCGATGCGATCACGATCCTCCAGGCAATAGTCGGGCTTCTGGACCTCTCCCCGGCCGGGATGAAACGTGCCGATGTCAGCACGGGTGACGCCTCCTTTCCGAATGTAGCGGATGCGATCCTGGTATTGCAGAAAATTGTCGGCCTGATAGGCGACTTCCCGGTGGGGCTGAACCAATGACCGGGCTAAAGCCTTGGCTGGTGCGCCCTGTTTCTTGAGCGGGCGATGGCCCCGATCACCATTCCCATCAGAAAGCCGCCAACATGTGCCCACCAGGCTACCTGCTGGGCTTCCAGTGCCATGTTCTGTGCCATCAGGGCATTGAATAGCTGAAGCAGAAACCAGAGGGCCAGGAAAAGGACGGCGGGGACATGAACAAAAGTGATGAAAAACCCCAGGGGAAGAAGTGTCAGTACCCGCGCACGCGGATAGACGAGGAAGTAGATTCCGAGGACTCCGGCGATCGCCCCGCTGGCACCGATGATCGGTACGGTGGAATGAGGGTTGAAAAGAATATGTGCCAGGTTGCCCCCTGCCCCCATGAGCAGATAGACCACCAGGTAGCGCCATGATCCCAGGCGCTCTTCCACATTATCGCCGAAGACCCACAGGTAGAGCATATTACCCAGAAGATGCAGCCATCCCCCGTGGAGGAAGATGGCCGTGAACAACGAGGCGAATGTGCCCGGAACAGGCCCCGCCAGGTTTTGCACCCCATTCAATGGATAGAAGATGTTCTGCAAAAAATCCTGCGGTATCAGGCCATAAAGATAAACAAAACGGTAGGCTTCCTCGGACGGCAGCCGGATCTGGCAGAAAAAAGCCCAGAAGTTGGCGATGATGAGAGCGATATTGACAAGCGGGAACTTGCGCCTGCGGATATTGTCCTTCAAGGGAATCATGATTGACGATACCTCCATGTTAAATTATACCCTTCTTTTTTGGAACCTTCCATCTGTTGATGCTTTCAAAAGAAATATTCTCGTTGTAACTCATTGCTTTTACAATAATGGCCGGTGGCCGGGCAAAAAAGTTGCGTTTTGCAGTAGATGTACAAGAAATGAACAATATGCTCTTTTTATATATTTTCTGTTTCATGAAAATAGACCCGGTGCAGAAAGGCAATTCGGCTGCCGTTGCGTTGGAACAGGGTCTTTTTTTGCTGTACAAACAGGGGTAAAATGGGAAAAAGGATGCAAAAAAAGTATTTTGCAGGGAGGATTATAAACAATTTAAAGAGAATATTAATAAATCGGACAAATTCGCCTTTTGAGAAATTTGTATCATTATGTCAACAATATGTTTTCAAGAATTAGGAGGAGGTAAGTATGTGGGTTGAGAGGCTTGACGAAGGGTTGCAAGAAATTTTCAGCAGGTTCGAGGGGAAACAGGACAATCTGATACCGCTGCTTCAGGCCACCCAGGATTATTACGGTTACCTGCCCATGGAGGCGATGCAGGCGATCGGCAGGTATGTTTCTGTTTCTGAAAGCAAGGTTTACGGGGTGGCCACCTTCTATGCCCAGTTTCATTTTTCCCGCCGGGGTAAACACGAGATCAAGGTGTGTTATGGCACGGCATGCCATGTCCGCGGAGGGGGCGGAGTGCTGGACGCCTTTGAACGGGAACTGAAGATCAGTTGCGGGGAAACCACGCCGGATTACGAATACAGCCTGGAGAGAGTGGCCTGCGTTGGGTCCTGCGCACTTGCGCCGGTCGTGGTCGTCGATGAAACGGTGTACGGCCAGATGGAAGCGGGAAAGGTCAAGAAGATCTTTTCCGATGGCGAGAAAAAGAAGGAGAACTGAACAATGTTATCATGCATTGTTTGCGGAACCCGCTATTAAACAAGGAGGTAGGGATTTGATGCAGATTAAATCACCGGAATCACTGGCGCAGATCAGAGAAGATTACAAAAAAGCCTTTAAAAGACAGAAAAATCGTTTCCTGGTCTGTGCGGGAACGGGGTGTGTGGCCAGCGGATCTCTGGGAGTCTTTCAGGAATTTGAAAGGATCTTGAAGGAGAAGGGCCTCTACGGCGACGTGGAACTGGTATTCGAGGGGAAAGAAGTCCAGACCGGCGTGGCAAAGAGCGGCTGCCACGGTTTCTGTCAGATGGGACCCCTGGTGCGCTTCGAACCCGATGGAATTTTTTATACCAAGGTGACGGTTGAAGATGTTGCGGAAATTATCGAAGCTTCCCTGGAAAAAAATACCGTTGTGGAGAGGCTTCTTTACGAAAACCCGGATGGTACGCATAGCCAGACCGAGCATGAAGTTCCTTTTTACAGCAACCAGCTGCGGATCATTCTCGGCAGATGCGGAATGATCAACCCCGAGGACATCCGCGAATACATAGCTGCTGACGGTTATCAGGGGTTGGCTGACGTGTTGAGCGGTTTTACACCCAAAGAGGTGGTCGAGGCGGTTGAAAAGTCGGGCCTGCGTGGCCGGGGTGGCGGCGGTTTCAGTACCGGCAAGAAGTGGTCCTTTGTTTTCGAGGCGACCGGATCTCCCAAGTACGTTGTATGCAACGGAGACGAGGGAGATCCGGGCGCATTTATGGACAGGTCCGTCCTGGAAGGGGATCCCTGCGCCGTGCTGGAGGGGATGACCATTGCCGCCTATGCCATCGGCGCCAGCCGCGGTTTTATCTATGCCCGTGCCGAATATCCCCTGGCCATCAAACGTCTCAAGATTGCCATTGAACAGGCCAAACAGTACGGCCTGCTCGGCAA
Organism: Bacillota bacterium; assembly: GCA_012518215.1. Taxonomy (NCBI): domain Bacteria; kingdom Bacillati; phylum Bacillota; species Bacillota bacterium. The sequence goes on along the minus strand of JAAYSV010000055.1, from coordinate 45,421 downwards.
GGGGATCATGGGCACCGATTTCGACTTCGATATCGAGATCTTCCAGGGTGCGGGAGCTTTTGTGTGCGGAGAGGAGACGGCATTGCTGGCATCCATCGAGGGTAACAGGGGGATGCCGCGTCCCCGTCCCCCTTTCCCGGCGCATGAGGGGCTCTGGGGCAAACCAACCCTGCTGAACAATGTAAAGTCCTTTGCCTGTATCCCTCAGATTATCAAAAGAAGCCCGGAATGGTTTGCCTCGACCGGGACCGAAGGGAGCCCCGGCACGGCTGTTTTTGCTCTGACCGGAAAGGTCAGGAACTGCGGCCTGATAGAGGTGCCGATGGGAATCAAGGTTAGAGATATTATCTTTACCATCGGAGGGGGCATGTTGGACGGCGGGGAATTCAAAGCCGTGCAGACGGGGGGGCCCTCCGGAGGATGCCTTCCGGCTGCCCGCCTCGATATGGAGGTGGACTTTGATTCGTTGCGCAGTGCCGGCGCGATGATGGGCTCGGGTGGTATGGTGGTCATGGATGAAGGTTCATGCATGGTCGATATCGCCAGGTATTTCCTGGAGTTCACGGTGGATGAATCATGTGGAAGATGTGTTCCCTGCCGGGAAGGTATAAAGCAGATGTACAACATTCTGGTCAATATCACCAAGGGGAAAGGAAGGCCGGAGGACCTGGATCTGCTTGAAAGTATCGGAAACAATGTGGTGAAGGGCGCCATCTGCGGCCTGGGGAAAACTGCTCCCAATCCGGTGTTGAGCACCCTGCGATATTTTCGCGAGGAATACGAAGCCCACGTCCGGGACCATGCCTGCCCGGCGCTGGTCTGCAAGGAACTGATCGCCTATTATATCGATCCCGAGAAATGCAAGGCCTGCGGAAGATGTCGCAAGGAGTGCCCCGAGGGGGCCATTTCCGGTGAGAAGAAGGTTCCCCATGTCATTGATCAGTCAAAATGCAGCAAATGTGGAATCTGTTTGGAAACCTGTCCGGACAGGTTTGCCGCGGTGACGCGCGTAACCGGAGAGCAAAAAATGATCTTGGAGGGGAAAAGTCAATGATACGCATGACGATAGATAACCGGGAGGTCATGGTTCAGGAAGGGACCACGATACTGGAAGCTGCCAGGGAGGCGGGCATTTACATACCCACGCTCTGTTACCACCCGGATCTTACTGTATTTGCCGGATGTCGTGTCTGCATGGTGGAGGCAGATGGGAAACTGGTGACCTCCTGCAACACCGAGGTTGCAGAAGGGATGAATGTTCTGACCGACACCCCGGAAGTATCCGAATTGCGCCGGGTGCTCGTGGAGATGATCCTGGCCAGTCACCATCCCGATTGCCAGAGCTGTGCCGCCAACAACGACTGTGTATTGCAGGAAGTAACCGCCTATGTGGGAATAGACGAGGACCGACTTGAACTGCTCGGGCGAGATTATTCAAAGGTTCCGCCCGACACATCCAATGCTTTTTTCAATGTTGATCATTCACGCTGCATTCTATGTGGCATCTGTGTGCGCACATGCAATGAAATCAACGGCGTTGCGGCCATTGACTTTACCTTCCGTGGAACCAACACCATGATTGCACCGCTGGGGGCCATGCCCATGGCAGAATCACAATGTGAATCCTGCGGGGAGTGCGTGGAACGTTGTCCTACCGGTGCCCTGACACGCAAGAGCAGGGAGATTCCCTCGCGGGAAGTCAAATCCATATGCACCTATTGCGGCGTGGGCTGCGGAATCATCCTGGGAACCAAGGGCGACAGGGTCGTCAAGGTGACAGGAAACCGCGAGAGTCCCGTCAACCGGGGACACCTGTGTGTCAAGGGGCGCTTCGGCTTTGAATTCATCGATCACCCCGACCGTCTGAAAATGCCACTGGTGAAGAAAGACGGTGAATTCAAGGAAGTGAGCTGGGACGAGGCCCTTGAAGTGATCGTTGACAAATTGAAATCGATCAGGGAAAAGAATGGGGCCGATGCCATCTCCGGGCTTTCCTCGGCGCGGTCATCGAACGAAGCCAATTATCTTTTTCAGAAAATGCTTCGTTCCCTCGGAACAAACAATGTTGACCATTGTGCACGTGTCTGACACGCCCCCACCGTGGCCGGTCTGGCCAGAGCATTCGGCAGTGGGGCAATGACCAACAGTATCGGAGAGATTCCCGGGGCTGACACCATACTGGCCCTCGGTTCCAACGCCACGGAAGCACATCCGGTCATCGGATATCGAGTTCGCGAAGCGGTTCGCAAGGGCGCCAAATTGATCGTTGCCGATCCGCGGGAGACATGGTTTGCCAGAGCGGCCATGATCCACCTTCGGTTGAAGGCGGGGACCGACATCGCCCTGCTGAACGGAATGATGAACGTGATCATCTCCGAAGGGCTGGCCAATGAAGATTTTATTGCCACCCGCACGGAGGGTTTTGCCGATCTCAGCAAGACCGTGGCCAGGTATACCCCGGAGTATGCGGCGGAGATAACCGGTGTCCCCGCGGAATTGATCCGTGAAGCGGCCCGGGTCTATGCCACCTCGGAGAGGGCTTCCATCCTCTACACATTGGGAATAACCCAGCATATCTGCGGAACGGAAAACGTCATGGCCGTGGCCAATCTGGCCCTGGCCACCGGGAATATCGGCAAACCCTCGACCGGTGTCAATCCCCTGAGGGGGCAGAACAACGTTCAGGGAGCCTGCGATATGGGAGCCCTGCCCGACGTCTACACCTCCTACCAGAAGGTGGAGGATCCTGCCGCCCGCGAAAAATTCGAGAAGGCATGGGGGGTCGAACTCAATCCCGAACCCGGCCTGACTTCGCCGGAGTTTATCGATGAAGCATGTCAGGGCAAGGTCAAGGCCATGTTCATCATGGGAGAAAACTCGATCGTTACCGATGCCGATACGAATCATCTCATCAAAGCACTGGAAAACCTCGAATTGCTGGTAGTTCAGGATATATTCCTCACGGACACGGCAGAATACGCCGATGTGGTTCTGCCGGCGGCCTGCTTTGCCGAGAAGGAAGGAACTTTTACAAATACCGAGCGCCGGGTCCAGATCTTCGAGAAGGCCGTCACCCCTCCCGGGGAGGCCCTTCCCGACTGGCAGATAGTGACCATGCTGGCTCGGAAACTGGGGCTTCCATGGGACTACAGCAGCGCGGAAGAGGTCTTTGCGGAAATGGCCTCACTGTCGCCTCTCTATGCGGGGATCTCCTACGAACGGTTGAGGAAAGAAGGGCTGCAATGGCCCTGCCCGGATGCGGATCATCCCGGGACGCCCTATCTGCACGTGGATCGGTTCAGCCGGGGCCTGGGTCTGTTTCACGCCCTGGAATACCGTCCGCCGGCAGAGTTGCCGGATGAAGAATATCCGTTTCTTCTCAACACCGGGCGTCACCTTTTCCATTACGGGACGATGACCCGTTTCTCGCGTGGGCTGGATCTGAGCCGCCCCGAGGAACTCCTCCAGGTAAACAGTGCCGATGCCGCCCGGCTGGGAATAAAGGAAAAGGATATGGTCAAGCTGACTTCACGTCGCGGGGAAGTGGATGTCAAGGCAACGATAACAGATATAGTTCCGCCCGGCACTCTCTTCATGACGTTGCATTACCGTGAATCGATGGTCAATCTCCTTACCATCAGCGCTTTTGACTCCATTACCAGAACCCCGGAGATGAAAGTCTGTGCCGTGAAGTTGACCAGGAACTGAAATTGAATGACAGGAGGTAAATAATAGATGATATCAGCGCAGAAACCATGGCTCAAGTATTACGGAGATGTACCCCATGAGGTGGATTTTCCCCGTTGTACCATGTACGAGGCCGTGAAAAAAACAGCTGGAATCTATCCGGATCGGATTGCTTACGACTTCATGGATTATACGGCCACCTACCGCCAATTCCTTGAGCAAATTGATGGCTGCGCCGATGCTCTGGTGGCGCTGGGGTTGAAAGAAGGGGATCGGATGACGATTTCCATGCCCACTTCCCCTCCGGGAGTCATCTGCTTCTATGCTCTCAACAAGATAGGGGCCGTGGCCAGCATGATTCACCCCCTTTCCACGGAGAGCGAGATCGAATTTTACCTTGAGGTCAGCCGAAGCCGGTTTGCCCTGACCATGGATATTTTCTACGATACATTCAAGAAGGCGGCGGATAAAACCGGCCTGGAACTTCTGCTTATCGCCAGGATCCAGGATTACCTGCGGCCGATCAAGAGCATCCTTTACTGGGCTGCCAAAGGGCGGAAGGCACCCAGGATTCCTTCGAGCCAGAAGGTTAAATCGTGGAAAGATGCAGTCTTGCGCGGCCGTTATCCCCGGGCTCCGCAGGGCAAAGCAGGCCCCGATGATCTGGCCGCAATACTTTACAGCGGGGGAACAACGGGAACGCCCAAGGGTATCATGCTCTCCAACTACAATTTTGTCAGCCAGGGCATGATGTGTGCGGAATGGGTGGGTATGGATGAAAACATCTCTGATATCCTGGCCATGCTGCCCATCTTCCATGGTTTTGGCCTGGGGGTATGCGTCAATGCTGCATTGATGAACGGAGGCAAGAGCATCCTCGTGCCACTCTTTGAAGCCGATATGGCGGCGGATCTGATCAAAAAAAGGCCCAACTACATCATCGGGGTGCCTACCCTTTTTGAAGCATTGAACAGGAATGAGAAGTTCAACCGATCCGATCTCAGTTGCCTGTATGCCTGTTTCAGCGGTGCCGACACTCTACCGCGCACGGTAAAGGAACGTTTTGAAGAGATCGTGCAACGGCAGGGGGGAAAAGTGAAACTGCTGGAAGGTTACGGGCTCACCGAGGCGGTAACGGCCATCATGGCCCTGCCCCTGGGAGAATATCGGGAAGGAAGCATCGGCATCCCCTTTCCCAATATGCTGGCCAAAATTGTAAAACGTGGCACCATCGAGGAAGCCGATATCGGGGAAGAAGGGGAAATATGTGTCCATGGGCCGGCGGTGATGATGGGTTACCTTGACCAGCCCGAGGAGACAGCTGACGTGCTGAAGACTCATGAAGACGGAAAGATATGGCTACATACGGGAGATATCGGAACCATGGACGGGGATGGTTTCTTTTATTTCAAATTGCGGGAAAAACGCATGATCAAATCCTCGGGCATGAACGTATACCCTGCCCAGGTGGAAGCGCAGCTTTACAAACATCCCGAGGTACTGGAGGCCTGTATCATCGGTGTTCCGGACAGGGATCAGATAGAACGGGTCAAGGGTTTTGTTGTCCTCAAGGATAAAGCCAGGGCCGGCCCCGAAATGGAAAAAGAACTGATCGATCATTGTCGCAAGGATCTGATCAAATGGAGCTGCCCCCGCGAAATAGATTTCATCGATGAGTTGCCCAAAACCAGGGTGGGGAAGATCGCCTTCAAGGTGCTGGAAGAACAGGAAATAGCGCGGCTCAGGGCCGAGGGCAAATATACCGGGGAAGAAGCAGGTTGAAACCGGGCATCCACAATAAAAACCGGGGCTCTGTTCCTGAACGGCATCGGCCGGGGCGATGGTTGTAAAAAGAGGGCGGATATTGTATCCTAGCTCCGGAAACGGAGCTTTTTTTTCAAGAATTGCCGGAACGGACGGTGGGCTGTTGAAAGAATTCAGGAAGAAAACGGTGCTGATGCTCAGGGACGGGAATACAGACGAAACTGAAGACAGGGTTGTCTGCGAGCAGCCGATTACGATCTATCTGAATGAAGAGGAGCTGGTGACCCTTCTTTGCACGCCGGTGAACCTTGACTGCCTGGCCCTGGGATTTCTGCGAGCTGAAGGTTATATAACGACCAAGAAGGATGTGAAGGACCTGCAGGTTGATCTTCAGCGAAGTGCGGTTTCGGTCTTGCTTGAAATCCCCCCCGGGGGAGTGCCGGCAGCGACAGGCAGCCGAAGCGGAACCATTGCCACGGGCCCCGGTGGCGGCGCTGCTCCTATCAATGCCCTGGATTCATTGCCCCCGAGGCCTGCTACCGACAACTTCCGGATCGCTTCATCCCGGATCCTGATGTTGATGCAGCAGATGCAGGAGAGGGCTCAGATCTTCAAGCAGACCGGGGGTGTCCACAGCGCCTCGCTCTGTGACCGTGACAGAATCCTTTTTTTCTGTGAGGATATCGGACGTCACAATGCCATCGACAAGATAGTCGGGGAGAGCATCCGGCACGGGGTTGACATAAAGGACAAGATACTGCTTACCAGCGGCCGCCTATCGGCGGAAATGATGTTGAAGGCAGCCAGACTGGAAGTGCCACTTGTCGTTTCGCGCTCTGCTCCAACTACCCTGGGAATTGAAATAGCGGAGAGAACATCGATCACCATGATCGGTTTCGGCCGCGGAAGCCGTTTCAATGTCTACACCTGCCCCCGGAGGATCATCTTCGATTCGCAGTGAAACAATCTGGCGACCGGGGTGGGTGAAATTTGTTGATGGCTGGATGTCAAGTTTGGAACTTTCCCCATTTTTCGGCATTTGGCCGAAAAAAAACAAAAGTTATTGTTGACGAAACGGGGATAGATAATTTATGATTGAAGTTAGTATATTTTTACACACGGATGGCAATCGCGGTACTGGACCAAATATTGAAGGGAGATAAGCCATGGGCAGGATCGTATTTGATATTGAACGTTGTAAAGGATGCGGCTACTGTGTTCAGGCATGTCCCCGAGGGCTTATCGTTATCAACAATACCTACAATCGCAAGGGTTACCCGGTGGCTGCATTCAAGGGAAAGGGCACCCAGGAATGCAAGGCATGCAAGCTTTGTGCCGAAGTTTGCCCGGATGTGGCCATAGAAGTTTACAGGGATTACGAGTACAAAGAAGAGCGGTGATCATTGATTGCCCTCCTTCATCTTTTGATATTTTATTCAGATCTATGATGCAAACGAAATGTGGGAGTGAATCCATTTTGGAGGGAGAAAGGCTTCTTTTGACGGGCTGTGTAGCTCTGGCCCGTGGGGCAATCGATGCGGGATGCCGTTATTATTTTGGATATCCGATTACACCCCAGAATGATATCCCCGAGTATCTATCCGCACATCTGCCCGATGTGGGCGGAGTATTCATCCAGGCGGAGAGCGAGCTTGCCTCCATCAACATGCTGATGGGCGCTGCTGCTGCCGGAGCCAGAGCGATGACTTCATCCTCGGGCCCGGGGATTTCCCTCATGCAAGAAGGCATTTCCTACATGGCCGGGTCGGAGCTTCCCGGCGTGATTGTCAATATCACCCGCAGCGGTCCCGGGCTGGGGGGGATCGCGCCTACCCAGGGAGATTACAAGCAAGCTGTACATGGTGGCGGGCATGGTGATTATCGCCTGATCGTCCTTGCCCCGAACTCCGTCCAGGAGATGTACGACCTGGTCGGCGAGGCCTTCCGGCTTGCCGACACCTACAGAAACCCGGCCATGATCCTTGGCGACGCTATCCTGGGCCAGATGAAGGAACCGGTGATAATAGATTCCTTCCCGCTGGAAATCCCGCCGAAACCGTGGGCATTGAAAGGGGCCGAAGGAAGGCCCCCGCAACTCATCAAATCACTCTATCTGGGTGACGGCGAGATGAATGTGCATAACTGGAAACTCCATGCCAAGTATACCGAACTGGCGCAGAAAGAGGCCCGCGCCGAAGTCGATCTTCCCGATGATGTATCCCTGGTGCTGATCTCTTTCGGTTCGTGTTCCCGCATTGCCCAGACGGCATTGAAAAGGGCAAGGGAGAAGGGGCTCAAGGTTGGCCTGGTCAGGCCGATCACCCTCTATCCTTTCCCGCAGGAAGAGATCGGCAGAGCGGTGGAAAAAGCCGGACGCGCCCTGGTGGTGGAGATGAATACAGGCCACATGCTGTATGACGTACGCCTCGCTGTGGATGGCAAGGGGGAAGTGTTCTTTGCAGGGTATCCGGGCGGAGCCATGCCCACCCCTGCGGACATCCTCTTCGAGATAAAGAAAATATATGAAGGCGGGGATAGAAAATGACACCGATCACCGAGAAAAAAATATTTGGCAAACCATCCTGTTTGCTGCCCAACCCCTTCCATTTCTGTCCCGGTTGTCACCACGGAGTGATACACCGTCTCATTGCCGAGGCGATTGACTTTCACAACATTGCTTCCAGAACCATCGGAGTGGTAGGAGTGGGCTGTGGTGTCTTTCTTTATGATTACATTGCCGTGGATTGCTGCGAGGCGTCCCATGGTCGGGCCCCGGCGACGGCAACGGGGATCAAAAGGGTTCTTCCCGACCGGATCGTCTTCACCTACCAGGGGGACGGCGATCTGGCAGCGATCGGCACTTCCGAGATAATTCATACTGCCAACCGCGGAGAGAATATCACCGTCTTCTTCATCAACAACAGCGTCTACGGGATGACCGGCGGACAGATGGCACCGACCACCCTTCCCGGCCAGAAGACGACGACCACACCCCGGGGGAGAAAGCCGGTCGGGGACGGTTTTCCCATGAAGATATCGGAGATGGTCTCCCTGCTCGAAGGAACCGCCTACGTGGAAAGGGTTGCCTGCCACACGCCCGCACATGTCCGCAAAGCCAGGAAAGCGGTTTTCAGGGCCTTTGAAATGCAGATGCAGGGCAAGGGGTTCTCCATGGTTGAATTTGTCTCTGCTTGCCCGACCAACTGGAGGCTATCACCCGTGGAGGCGGCGGAAAGGATCGAACAACAATCTTTGAAAGAATATCCGTTGGGGGTCTTCAAGGAACCGACGGGTGATCGATAAAAGCTGTACGGAACGGTATCATTATTGCAGGACGATGATCGTATTACCGTTCCCGTTTTGCAGAAGCAGAAGTCTGGGGGGCACCGTTTCATGTACTATTCTGTAATCATGTCCGGTTTCGGTGGGCAGGGGGTCATGCTCATCGGGGAACTTCTCGCTCATGCGGCCATGAAATCCGGCCTGAACGTAACCTGGATGCCTTCTTACGGGGTTGAGATGCGCGGGGGCACGGCGCGCTGCACCGTGGTGGTTTCGGATGAAAAAATAGGTTCGCCGATCGTGGAAGAGCCTTCGGCAGTCATCGCCATGAACATGCCCTCGCTGGAAAGGTTCCAGAACCGGATTGTAACCGGAGGACTGCTCATGGTCAACAGTACAATTGTGCAATCTTTTGACCCCTCGCGGGAAGATATCGAGATCATAAACGTGCCTACACAGGAAATCGCCAGAAGTGTGGGCAGGGAGAGGATGGCCAATATCGCCATGCTGGGCGCTTTCCTGGCGCGGAGTGGAATACTGCCCCTGGACCTGGTTGAAGGATCTCTGGACACATTTCTCATCCCGTCCCGCAGGAACCTGATCCCGGAATTTCAGAAGACACTCCGTGCCGGCAAAAAATTCATCGAAGAAAATCTCGGGGCCTGATCAGAATCCCCTTCCCGGGGCTGAATACGGCGGGTATCAAAAACAGGAGCATCTGGATATGCTCCTATTTTATTTCGGGGAATAGAATAGTATCAATGAGAAAGTAAAAAAGGGGGTTTCATCTTGCCCGGAATGCTGGACGGTTCCGATATTCTGGCCCCGGTTTCCAAGGTTGCCACCCTGGGAAGATATGTGCCGCAAAATCTGGTTCCGATCCCCTCATTTTTGACCTTGCGGAAGATCTATCTGCGCGATGATGTCCTGCCCCCCCTGGTAAAGATGTGCTGCCATGCACGGGCGGACAACATCAGCCTCCTTGTTTTATCTGCATACAGAAGCTATGATTACCAGCGGCACCTGTTCGAGCGCCAGACAGAACGGTATGGCAGCGAGGCGGAGGCCAACAGGTTCTCGGCCCGGCCGGGGCAATCCGAACACCAGCTGGGTACGGCGATGGATTTTGGTGGTACAGATCATGACTGGACGCCTGAATTTGTCCACACCCGGCCGGGGCAATGGTTGCTGCGCCACGCTCCCGAACATGGATTCGTGATGAGTTATCCACGGGGGGCGGAGGAGGTCACCGGGTATGCTTTCGAACCCTGGCATTACCGCTATATCGGGGTTGATGAGGCAGCCGGGTGGCTAACCAGCGGGTTGGTTCCGGGCGAATATCTTCGGCGGAGAGCACTGCGGGAAGAATGACAGCCGGAACGTTGTTCACTCTTTTGTATCGGGAAGATCCAGGGCCAGTTTTGAAGCGCTCACGTTGATCCGATTCATGTACAATCCGGTCATGTATTCTACATTATCCTTGAGCATCGACTGCAGAGCGGCCAGGGAACTCTTCATGTTGGGTTGCAGAAGCATGGTCAACTCGAGATCCATGGTCACGCCGAGGCGGTCCGATTTGATCTTTACCTTGTTGACCCTGCTGATTCCCGGCATGTCCTGGCACAGATGGGTGACCAGGTTGATGACCACATTCTCGGCGATGGAGAAGTTCCCCAGGGAGCTGTAGATGGGGCGGACGATGGAACGTTCCATCGTTATTTTTTTCTGACCGCCGCCGGAACGGGCGAAGATGGAGTAAAGAGGGGCGACAAGATAGCCCGGGAAATCTTTCTTGATGGCAAATGTGGGCAGGGGCACGACGTGGCGGTTTTTTTCCTTCCTTGCTTTCAAAGCCTTCCTGATCACCTCTTTGGGGACAATATCTTCTATCAAGATATAGTGTTCGGGTTGGGGGATATCAAGGATCTCGGAGAGTCTTTGCACCATCCTGCGGGAAGTTCCGATCAGCAAGATCTTCTCCGGGCCGAATTCCCTGATCTTCTCCCTCAATGCCCTGGCATGATCCGGATCGGTCAGCAGGGCACGTTTGGCTGCCCCGATCTTGGTCAGTTCGCGTTTGGCCGACCGTCCGGCGATGACGCGGTGGTTGTGGATGAGCAAACCGTCATCGAGGATCATACGGATGTCATTTTCGAAGGCCAGAAGCGATGCATGGTGGCTTTTGCCCGTGCCGCTTGCACCGACCAGAGCATAGACGATCATGTTATCAATATCCCTTCTCCGCGCTGGAAGCAGTTTTTCCTGCCTTGCGGCTCCGCCTGTTTACCGGTCTTTTATTATAGCATACTCCCGAAAACTTATCTGCAACAGGGCCGAGGCAGTGCTTTGTTCCCCGGTGGTAATAAAGGTTTTTACGTTGTCATTCAGAACAAGCGGTGCTTCGTGGGTACACGGGCATTACGCTTCGGGGAAAAAGAAATGCGGGAGCGCCAATACCTGTTGGTACAAGTAGCGCAGCGTGGAATCCATTTTTTTATATGTTGGCATTGGCGACTGGGCCAGGGGAAAACAGGAACCAGCTTATGGCAGTGGTGGGGTGTGTATGAGGAGGGGATTCTTCGGTCGCCCTAAAGAACAGGGCTCTCTCAGAATGGACAGGCAATGCACTGTCCACATCACGTCGGCAGTCCCGTTTCGCTTCCTCGCCTTCACCGGCTATGGCAACCATTCACTCTACGTCGCATACGCCAACATATCGGTACGAGGAAAAGATAAAAGCTAGGAACCAGTTTATGCCGAAAGTAAGGTGTGTACGAGGAGGGGATTCTTCGGTCGCCCTGAAAAGCAGGGCTCCCTCAGAATGACAGGTTGTACTTCCTTTTTCCCTTGCAGCGGGGGGTGTGAGGAGGGGATTCTTCGGTCGCCTGCAGTTCCCTCTGAATTTTCACGCGTTACCCGCACCTCGAAAAACGGAAGCTATTCCTTCCGGGTGCATATTTATGCTGGAGTTCATTTATTTCCATAGCAATGACAGGTAGACCACAATGTCAGGGGCTCCGGGGTTCCCATCTTTGCTTTTTATGCACAGTTGTATAATAATATTACAAGATTGTCCATACACTGGAGAGAATAAACAGATGAATCTGTACGAATACATGGGCAAGGAACTCCTGGCCCGTTACGGCATCCCCATTCAATCCGGCCGGCTTGTCGAAACGCCTGCCGAAGCCATCGAGGCCAGCCGGAATCTGGGAGGGGAGGTGGTGCTGAAGGCGCAGGTTCTGTCGGGGAAGAGGGGCCGCGGTGGAGGCATTGCCTTTGCCACCGATCCGCCGGAAGCAGGGAACGAAGCGGAACGCCTCCTGGGGTTGGAGCTCAACGGTGAGAGAGTGAAACGGCTCCTGGTGGCTGAAAGAAAAGAAATTGACCATGAATTCTACCTGGCAATCACCATCGATCAGCGCAGGCGCTCTCCCCTCGTTCTTGCTTCGGCGCATGGCGGTATCGATGTGGAAGACTTTCCGCCCGGGAAGATGATCCGGTTGCCGGTTGATCTGGCCATCGGCTACCATGCCAATATGGGCAGGGAGGCCGTTTCTGCTATCGGTTTGCCGGAAAAAGTGGCCGGGCAATTCAGCCTTGTTCTGGATCGTCTTCTGACCATGTTCAGGGAGATTGATGCCGAGCTGGTCGAGATAAATCCGCTGGCCCTCTGCGGGTCGGAACTGATCGCCATCGATGCGAAGGTCACCATCGATGACGATGCGCTTTACCGCCAACCCGACCTTCCCCGGGTTGAAGAACGGACGGGGCTGGAGGGGAGGGCATACCGGAAGGGCATTGTTTATCTTTCTCTGGGAGGGGACATCGCCGTCATGGCCAACGGAGCGGGCATCACCATGGCCACCGTGGATATGGTGCAGCATTTCGGAGGCTCGCCGGCCAATTTTATAGATCTGGGGGGAGGGGCCGGTATGGAGAAGACCTTGCAGGCCCTGGAGATACTGCTGGCTGCCGATCCCGAAGTCATCCTCATCAATATTTTCGGGGGGATCACGCGGTGTGACGATGTCGCCCGTGCCCTGGCAGAACTGAAAGAATCCGGCAAAATTGACGTTCCATGCTTCGTCCGGCTGGTGGGAACGAACGAGGAACGTGGGCGCGAGATCCTCCACGGGCATGCTGTGGAGGTTTATCATTCCATGGAGGAGGCGGTCCACCGGGCGGTGGAAGCTTCGCCGAAAGCGGGGAAATAAGCGATGGCCATCATCATCGACGAGGAAACGCCGGTTCTGATTCAGGGCATTACCGGCAACCAGGGTTCTTTTCATACAGCGCGGATGTTGGAATATGGCACCAGGGTGGTGGCGGGGGTCACCCCCGGCAAGGGGGGGCGGCGCGTGGAAGGGGTACCCGTTTACAATACCGTCGCCTCTGCCCTGAGGGAACACGAGGCCGGGGCAACGATTCTGTTCACACCGGCACCCTACACCCTGGATGCGGCCATGGAGGCATTGGAGGCCGGTATCGGGATCATGGTGGTGATAACGGAGCATATCCCCGTGCACGACGCCATGGAAATCCTGGCCTGTGCCGACAGAAAGGGGACCATGGTTGTCGGCCCCAACACATTTGGCCTGGTCTCCGCGGGTAAAAGCAAGATCGGCATCATGCCCAACCATATTTTCACCCCCGGCCCGGTGGGGATCATCTCCCGCAGCGGGACTCTCTGCTACGAGGTTGCCGCCCGCCTGAAAGACGATGGGTTGGGAACGAGCACGGTGGTCGGCCTTGGAGGAGATCGGGTGGTGGGACTGAGCTTCACGGATGTTTTGAAGGAGTTCGCATCGGATCCACAGACCGAAGTGGTGGTCATGATCGGGGAAATTGGCGGCAGTGCGGAAGAGGAGGCGGCTTTTTTTGTACGCGATCATATTGCTTTTCCGGTTATCTCCTTCATCGCCGGGAGAACGGCGCCCCCGGGCAGAAGGATGGGGCATGCCGGCGCCATTATCGAGAGAGGGCGCGGCAGTTACGAGGGGAAAGTTGAAGCTCTTTCTTCCTGCGGGGTGAAGGTGGCCCGTTTTTTTACAGAGATTCCGGCCCTGGTCAGGAAAGAAATGGGCCTGAACGGAAAATGAGCGTAAATGTGGTATAATATTCTCATTAGCCCAGGAGGTGGCAGCTGTAAAAATGGATAACAAGCTATCACAACTAGAAAAACGTCGTAAAATAACGATCATGGGCGGCGGTGATGAAAGGCGCCGCAATCAGCATGAAAAAGGTAAAAAAACGGCTCGTGAGCGTCTTGATAGAATCCTTGATGAAAACAGTTTCGTGGAACTGGGGGTCTTCTCCCAGGGAGGCCTTACCGATGCAAGCTTGCAGGAGATAAAGAATCCCGGCGAGGGGGTGGTGACCGGTTACGGCACCATCGATGGGCGTACGGTCTATATCTTTGCTCAGGATTTCACGGTGGCCGGCGGTTCCCTGGGCGAGGTGCATGCTGCCAAGATATGCCGCGTGCTTGATCTGGCTGCCAAAAACGGCACTCCCGTCATCGGGCTCAACGATTCCGGCGGAGCGCGTATCCAGGAAGGCGTCCATGCTCTCAACGGATATGGAGAAATTTTTTACCGCAACACGATCTATTCCGGGGTCGTGCCCCAGATATCGGTCATTCTGGGGCCTTGCGCCGGCGGGGCTGTCTATTCTCCCGCTCTTACCGATTTTGTTTTCATGGCCGAGAAAACAAGTTACATGTTCATCACCGGCCCGCAGGTGGTCAAGGCGGTGACCGGTGAAGAAGTCAGCCAGGAGGAGCTCGGCGGGGCGGAGACCCACAACCAAACCAGCGGAGTGGCGCATTTCTCTGCCGGGACAGAAGATGAATGCCTTCAGAAAGTAAGGAATTTGCTGAGCTACCTGCCGTCCAACAATATCGAAGATCCTCCCCGGTGTGAACCGGAGGAACCGCAGCTCGATTCTGCAGAACTGGATACCCTCGTCCCCGGGGACGTCAACAAGGGATATGACATCCGCGAGGTTATCGGAAGGATCACCGATGGGAGCAGATTCCTCGAGGTCCACCAGGATTATGCCCGCAACGCGGTGGTCGGTTTTGCCCGCATGGGGGGGCAGTCGGTGGGCCTGGTTGCCAACCAGCCCCTGGCGATGGCCGGTTGCCTGGACATCAATTCCTCGGACAAGATATCCCGTTTTGTTCGTTTCTGTGATTGTTTCAACATCCCCCTGATAACCTTCGTCGATGTGCCCGGCTACCTGCCGGGGGTGGAACAGGAATGGGGTGGCGTCATCCGCCATGGGGCCAAGATACTGTATTCCTACGCGGAAGCCACCGTGCCCCGGATCACAGTCATCCTGCGCAAGGCATACGGCGGGGCCTACCTGGCCATGGACTCAAGGTCTCTGGGTTCTGATATATCCCTGGCCTGGCCCACCGCGGAGATAGCGGTCATGGGACCCGAGGGGGCAGTGAATATCATCAACCGCAAGGAAATAGAGGCGGCTGCAAACCCCGCGGAAGAAAGGCAGCGGTTCATCGAGGAATACCGCCGGAAATTTGCCAATCCCTTCATAGCGGCGGGGAAAGGCTGGGTTGATGATGTGATCGAACCGCGGCAGACACGCTTGCATCTTCTCCGTTCCCTCGAGGCGCTGCGCTCGAAAAGGGAGAGCCGCCCCCTGCGCAAGCATGGAAACATGCCGCTTTAGACCCCGGAAGTCGAACAAGCATGAACCGGGATGCGATCGATGTTCCCCGGAAGAAGATGCCTGCGTGTTACGTGGCAACGGTTGCCTGCCTGACAGGGGGGGTGAGCCCTTTTCTACTACTATCTTTCCAGCGAGCGGCTGCGTTTCTACTACCTGTCATTCCTGTCTGTTATTGCTATGGAAATAAATGAACTCCAGCAAAAATATGCACCCGGAAGAAATAATTTCCGTTTATCGTGGTGCGGGTAACGCGTGGAAATTTAGAGGGGCCGCAGGCGACCGAAGAATACCCTCCTTGAACACCGCTTACTACCTGCCTGATAAAAGTGGTCTACCTGTCATTCAGAGGGAGCCCTGCTTTTCAGGGCGACCGAAGAATCCCCTTCTAGTGACTTTCCACCTTGCAAACGGAGCGGGTGAAATGTTCAGATCGGGCTTGCAATCTGCAGACACAAGTGATAAAATGTTTTACATCTTTACATTTTAAAATAATAAAAAAACATCAATGACGGGGAGAGTAGCATCCCCAGACGGGCCAAGCGAGCCGGGGAGGGTGGAAGCCCGGTGCCTGTCCGGATGTCGAAGCGCACCCCCGAGTAACTCTGCCGAAGCCATCACGGTGTGTAGGCAGACGTCGGCGCTTGCCGTTATCAAGTTTTATCCGCCGCTATCTGTGGCCGGGTAAAATCGAGGGGGTCACGGGGGAAGTCATCTTCTCCCGGGCCAATAAAGGTGGTACCGCGAGCAAGTCTCTCGTCCTTTGCAGGAGAGAGGCTTTATTTTTATTGCAGGAGGAATGAGATGGCTGAAGAAAAAATGATCGGGAAGAAAAAAATAGCGGTGCTGGGGGTAACCGGTTACACGGGTATGGAGCTCATGCGCCTGCTCCTTGCTCACCCCGGCGCGGAAGTTGTCTTTGTCAGTTCGGAGAGATTCAAAGGGCAGAAGCTTGATGCTGTTCACCCCCATCTGTCGGGGGCGGCGAAACTGACCTGCTCGGGATTGAAGGTCGATGATATTCCGGCCGAAACGGATCTGGTCTTCTGTGCCCTGCCACATGGCAAATCCATGGAAGTGGTACCTGCCCTGCTGGAACGCGATTTCCGCGTTGTCGATCTCAGCGCCGATTTCAGGCTCAAGGACGCGAGTCTCTATCCACAATGGTATGAGCGAACGCATCCCTGTCCCGAGTTTCTGGAAGAGGCCGTTTACGGGATGCCGGAGCTTTACCGGAAAGAAATTGCCGCGGCGAGGCTGGTGGCCAACCCCGGTTGTTATCCCACCGGGATCATCCTGGCACTGGCCCCGTTGATGGCCGCTGATCTGATCGGCACGGATGATATTATCATCGATGCCAAATCGGGTGTGTCCGGAGCGGGAAGGTCTCCCCGCCAGCCATTTCATTATCCCGAGTGCAACGAGAACTTCAAGGCTTACCGCATAGCCACTCACCAGCATACGCCCGAGATAGAGCAGGAACTGGCCTCTGTACGTTTGAACGGGAAAGATATTGACGGGGGTGCCTCTCCGGATGGGCGCGGGCCGGTACAGATCCTGTTTACCCCCCATCTGGCCCCGATGAGCAGGGGGATCCTGTCAACCATCTACGTTACCCCGCGCGGGGAAGACGATCCGGGGAATTTCCTTGACGGCTACCGTTCATTTTACCGCGGGGAACCGTTCGTGAAGGTGATGGAGCCGCCCCTGTTGCCCGAAACCCGCTGGGTGCAGGGCAGCAATTTCTGTTTTCTCTCCCTGTGCAAGGACAGCCGCACGGGGAAACTGATCCTGGTTTCAGCCATCGATAACCTGGTCAAGGGGGCCTCCGGGCAGGCGGTGCAGAACATGAATATCATGTGCGGCTGGCCCGAGGAAAGCGGTTTGCGGAACACGGCATTGACCCCCTAGCGGATGTCCGGTTGTGTCCCACACCGTGAAAGCGAGGAGAAGAAATGAACGCAGACTTCAAAATCAAAAAAATACCTGACGGGGGGATCACCTCTCCCCGGGGATTCAAGGCTTCCGGTATTTACTGCGGCCTGAAGAAAGACAACGGTTCCAGCAAGGATCTGGCCCTCATATTTTCGGAGAAGCCGGCGGCGGCAGCCGGTACCTTTACCCGCAATCTTTTCAGGGCGGCACCGGTGGAGATCAGCCGGAGCCGGATCGGTAATCCCATCAGTGCCGTGGTTGTAAACAGCGGCAATGCCAACGCCTGTGTGGGCGATGCCGGTTACCGCGATGCCGAGGAGATGGCGGCCCTCGCTGCTGCGGAACTTTCCATACCTGCAGATGCAGTGCTCGTTGCCTCCACGGGGGTTATCGGCCAGCGGCTGCCCATGGAGCGGATCCGGGAGGGGATCGGGCATGCGGTTGAGAAATTGAATGCCACCACCCGGGGCGGGGATGATGCTGCCCGGGCCATAATGACCACGGACAGGGTGGAGAAGAAAATGGCTCTGCACCTGCAGATCGGTGCAAAAAAGGCGGTTGTCGGAGGGATGGCCAAGGGTTCGGGGATGATCTGCCCCGACATGGCGACCATGCTTGCTTTTATCACCACCGACATCTCCATGCCGGGCGGCCTGCTGCAGAAAGCCTTGCTGGAGGCAGTGGAGCGCACTTTCAACCTGGTTTCGGTTGATGGAGATACCTCTACCAACGATATGGTTCTGCTTCTGGCCAACGGCGCTGCGGGCATCAATATTGAAACCGAAGGCCCGGAATATGATCTTTTCCGCGAGTCATTGCTGCAGACCTGCCGCTCCCTCTCCTATCTCATCGCCGCCGATGGCGAGGGGGTTACCAAGGTGCTGGATCTCACGGTGAAAGGGGCGGCCACATTTGAAAATGCGCGTGCCCTTGCCCGGGCCGTGCTCAATTCCCTTCTGGTCAAGACCGCCTTTTTCGGGGAAGATGCCAACTGGGGCAGGATCCTGGCGGCGATGGGCTATGCGGGAGTTGATTTCAATCCGCGGGAGGCGGAACTGTATATCGGGCCTTTCAAGGTCGCTGCCGCCGGGCAACAGGCGGATTTTGACGAGAAGGAACTGATCGGGTATCTCCGAAGAAAAAAGATCGCCATGACCATAGACCTTCATGCAGGTTCGGAGGAGATCCGCACCTGGGGCAACGATCTCAGCCACGAGTACGTCAAGATAAACAGCTGTTACCGAACCTGAATGATGTGGAATCATGTCGGGGAAGGATTGCCGAATGGGATGCAAGATAAAACGGAGGGATGGAATAAAGATGGTGCCTGTGGAGAAACTCATTGCCAAAGCCGAGGTGCTTGTGGAGTCGCTGCCTTACATCCGTAAATTTGCGGGAAAAACCTTTGTGATCAAGTACGGCGGCCATGCCATGATCAATGAAGAACTGAAAGAGAAGGTGGCCGTGGATATCATCCTGCTGAAATACATCGGGATCAACCCCGTCCTGGTGCATGGCGGGGGGAAGGAAATAAACAGGTGGAGCAGGAAAATAAACAAGGAATCCGTCTTTGCAGGGGGGCTGCGGGTCACCGACGCGGAGACGATGGAACTGGCCGAGATGGTGCTCAGCGGCAAGGTGAACCGCGAGATCGTCAGCCTGATCAACAGCCATGGTGGCAAAGCCGTCGGTCTCAGCGGCCGGGATGCCAACATGTTTGTTGCCGACCGCCTGCCACCGCAGAAGATCACCGTGAACGGAGAAGAGGAGCTCGTCGACCTGGGCCTGGTCGGGGAGATCAGCACTGTGAATGCAGATATCATTGATGCTCTCATCCGCCAGGACTATATCCCCGTGGTCTCCTCCATCGGGGTCGATAGCAAAAGGCACGAAGGATTGAATATAAATGCTGATTGCGCCGCCGGCGAACTGGCGTCGGCATTGAAAGCGGAAAAACTCATACTGTTGACCAACATCGAGGGGATCATGGCTGACCCCAACGGGGAACACCAAAACCTTATCTCCATTCTTGACAGGAAGTCCGCCACACAGATGATCGCCGACGGCCGTATCAACGAGGGGATGATCCCCAAGGTTCAGGCATGCTTGAGGGCACTGGAGAACGGTGTTTTGCGCACTCATATCATCGATGGCCGCACGCATCACTCCCTTTTGCTGGAGATCTTTACCGATGAAGGGATCGGCACCATGGTGGTAGGAGAAAAGCACGGAAAGGATGAAGAATTGTGATGAAAAACAAATTGTCTGCGATCAAGGATCTGGAAGCCCGGCATATGATCAATACATATCGGCGGGATCCGGAACGAAATATCCTCATTACCAGGGGTCGCGGAAGCTATGTATGGGACGAATCCGGCCGCAAATACCTTGATTTTGTCAGCGGGCTGGCCGTCAATTCGTTGGGTCATGCTCATCCGGCCATCGTCAAGGCCTTGCAGGATCAGGCCGGAAAACTGATCCACACTTCCAATCTCTACTACAGCGAGCCCCAGGTTGAACTGGCAGCCTTGCTGGCAAAACATTCTTTTGGCGACCGCGTTTTCCTGGCCAACAGCGGGGCGGAAGCCAACGAGGCGGCCATCAAGCTGGCACGAAAGTACAGCAAGAAAAAGTGCGGCGACCACAAATACAAAATCATCACCGCGGAGCGTTCTTTCCACGGGCGCACCCTGGCCACGGTCACTGCCACGGCCCAGGATCGCTATCATGAAGGTTTTCATCCGCTGCCCGGCGGCTTCATGTATGCCCGGTTCAATGACATCGCCTCGTTCGAGCAACTGGTAGATAAAGACACCTGCGCAATAATGATCGAGCCGATCCAGGGCGAGGCGGGTGTATATCCGGCGGATGCCGATTTCCTGGGCAAGTTGCGCAAACTGTGTGACAATGAAGGAATTTTGCTGATCTTCGATGAAGTGCAATGCGGCATGGGGCGTACCGGTTCTCTCTGGGCTTATGAAGGTTACGGGGTGGAACCGGATATCATGACCGCGGCGAAGGCCCTTGCCGGAGGTGTTCCCATCGGGGCCATGATCGTGCGCGAAGATCTGGCGCAGGGGCTGGGGCCCGGCGATCATGCCTCCACTTTTGGCGGCAATCCTCTGGCTTGCCGGGTGGCCGTGGCCGTCTTGCAGACTATGCTGAAGAAAAACTTTTTGCAGGAAGTTACCCGGATAGGGGGGCTCTTGCAGGAATACCTGCACGGGCTCAAGAAGAAAAATCCCGATCTGATCGCGGAAACAAGGGGGAAGGGCCTGATGTTGGCCATGGAACTCACCGTTCCCGGGGCGGTGCGCATCCAGAGGGAGTGCCAGGAGAAGGGGCTGCTCATCAATGCTATCGGGGAATCGATCATCCGCCTGCTTCCCCCCCTGATCATCGACGAGGAAGACCTGGCACTGTTCATGGATATCTTCAACGGTGCCCTTGCGGCCATAAAGTGACGGGAGGAGATGGAAAGGATGTCTTATCATGAATATCGGGTGCAGTTGCAGGGCCGGGATTTTCTCAGCCTGCAGGATTTCTCCCCGGCGGAGATCGGCGGGATACTCTCCCTGGCTGCAGATCTGAAAAATGAGCGAAAGAACGGGATCCCTCACCGCTTTCTTGAAGGCAGAACGCTGGGTATGGTCTTCCAGAAACCATCAACCAGGACACGTGTGTCATTCGAGGTGGGCATGTTCCAGCTCGGGGGTTTTGCCCTTTTCCTGAGCACCCAGGATCTGCAGATGGGGCGGGGGGAACCCATCCGGGATACAGCTCACACCCTCTCCCGCTATCTTGACGGGATCATGATCCGTACTTTTGACCACGGTGAAGTTGTGGAACTGGCAGAGTGGGCGTCCGTTCCGGTTATCAACGGGCTGACCGATCTTTTCCATCCTTGCCAGGCACTGGCCGACCTGATGACCATCATCGAACACAGGGGTGCCCTGAGGGCGGGCAAGATTGTTTTCATGGGCGACGGGGGCAGCAACGTGGCTCATTCCCTCCTGGTTGCTTGCAGCAGGATGGGTATGCAGATAACGATCTGTGCGCCGGAGGGTTACACGCCGTTGCCGGAAATACTGTCGTGGGCGCGTGAAGAGGGCGAGAAAACGGGGGGAGAGATAGAGGTTACGGACAATCCGCAGGAAGCAGTCCGCGGGGCCGGGGTTCTCTACACCGATGTCTGGACCAGCATGGGGCGGGAAACCGAGCAGGAAGAACGCCGGAGAAGATTGCAGCACTACCGGCTTGACCGGGCCCTCCTTGACAGGGCCGAACCCGGGGCTATCGTCATGCACTGCCTGCCGGCCAACCGTGGCGAGGAGATCACCGCCGAGGTGCTGGAATCATCTTCATCGGTGGTCTTCGATCAGGCCGAGAATCGTTTACATGTTCAGAAGGCATTGATGGCGCTCATCATGTAAGAAAAAACGGAAGGCGAAAAAATATAAACAGAAAAGATGAATGACAGAAGGGCCGATTTGCAGGGGAATGGTTGCGGAATCGACCCGGGGCGGGGCGGGAATTTACCCCCTGAAAGGAAAGGAGATGGCAGAAGATGAAGCGTGAGAAGGTGGTTGTTGCCTATTCGGGAGGCCTTGACACCTCGGTAATTTTGAAATGGCTCGAAGAGCATTACGGTTATGATGCCGTTGCCGTTGCCGTCGATGTCGGCCAGGGCTCTGCCGAACTGGAGGGATTGGTGGAGAAAGCCCTGCGTACCGGTGCCGCCGAAGCATACATTGAAGATGTCCGTGAAGAATTTGTAACCGATTTCATATACCCGATGCTCAGATCGGGAGCTGTCTACGAGGGGAAATATCTTCTGGGAACGGCCATCGCGCGGCCGGTTATCGCCAGGAAACTTGCGGAAGTGGCCAGACGTGTGGGGGCGACAGCCGTTGCTCACGGGGCCACCGGCAAGGGGAATGACCAGGTGCGCTTCGAGCTGACCCTGAAGGCGCTGGCCCCGCATCTGAAGATCATCGCTCCCTGGAGGGAATGGACGATCCGTTCCCGCAGCGATGCCCTGGCTTACGCTGCTGCGCATGAAATACCCGTGCCCGTGACTGCTGCCAAACCTTACAGCATGGATCGCAACCTCTGGCACCTCAGCTTCGAGGGGGGAGTGCTGGAAGACCCCTGGAACGAACCGGACGGGGAGATGTTCCTGCTCACCTGCTCACCGCAGGAGGCTCCCGATGAACCGTGTACAGTGGAGATCGAGTGGGAAAAAGGCATCCCGGTTTCCGTGAACGGTCGGCGGGAGACGCCGGTGGCGATGATCGAGGGGCTCAACGAACTGGCGGGCAGGCATGGGATCGGACGGGCCGACCTGGTGGAAAACAGGCTGGTGGGGATGAAGTCGCGCGGTGTCTACGAGACCCCGGCCGGCACCCTTCTGACCTTTGCCCACCGGGAACTGGAGCATCTCTGCATCGACCGTGACACATTGCATTTCAAGGAACATCTGGCCCTGAAATATGCCGAACTGATCTACTACGGACAATGGTACAGCCCCTTGCGGGAAGCCCTGGATGCTTTCTTCAATTTTACCCAGGAACGGGTAAGCGGCACCGTCAAGCTGAAACTCTACAAGGGGAATATCATGGTCGTGGGCAGGAAGTCGCCCCATACCCTCTACAACCCCGAGCTGGCCACATTCGAAGAAGATTCGCTCTACGACCAGAAAGATGCCGAGGGTTTTATCAACCTTTTCGGCCTGCCATTGAAGATATGGGGTATGCATAGAGAGAAAGAAGAATGAAAGTTTCGCAAGGGGCAGAAGGAGGCGATTGTCATGAAAAAACCGTGGGGCGGTCGTTTTGACCGCCAGACCGATCCCGAAGTGGAGAGGTTTTCCGCCTCCATCCACTTCGACTGCCGATTGGCGGAGGTGGATATCGAGGGCAGCCTGGCACATGTCGATGCCCTCGCCGCAGCGGGGATCATCACCGCGGAGGAGATGGCCGCCATCTCCGGCGGGCTGAAAGAGATCAGGGCGGAGATTGAAGCGGGAGAATTTGAAGCGGATCATTCTTACGAGGATATTCACATGTACATCGAGAACCGCCTCTGCGAGAAAATCGGGGAGACGGGGGGCAAATTGCACACGGGGAGAAGCCGCAACGACCAGGTGGCGCTGGATATGCACCTTTACATCAAGAAAGAAACAGGGTCTATCGATCGACTCCTGAATGAATTGCAGCAGACGATCTGCGATCTGGCCGCCGTCCACATCGGGACGTTGATGCCGGGATACACCCACCTGCAGCGAGCCCAGCCGGTGCGTTTCGCCCATCACCTTCTGTCCTATTTCTGGATGTTTCAACGGGACCGTGAGCGGCTGCGCGGGGCTTACCGGCGGGCGGACATCATGCCCCTGGGAGCCGGTGCCCTGGCCGGAAGCGGTTTCCCGCTTGACCGGGAACGGGTGGCTGCACGCCTCGGATTTGCGGAACTTTACGAGAACAGCATCGATGCCGTCAGCGACCGCGATTACCTGCTTGAATTCCTTTCATTTGCCTCGATATGCATGATGCACCTGAGCCGTATCGGCGAGGAACTGGTACTCTGGTCGTCGGCCGAATTTGGATTCATGGAGATGGACGATGCTTACGCCACCGGGAGCAGCCTCATGCCCCAGAAGAAGAACCCGGACATCGCCGAGCTGGCAAGAGGAAAAACCGGCCGTGTTTTTGGCAGCCTCATCGGATTGTTGACGACGATGAAGGGATTGCCCCTCAGCTACAACCGGGATATGCAGGAGGACAAGGAAGGAGTATTCGATGCCATCGACACCTTGAAACCGGCCCTCTTGCTGACCCGGGAGATGCTGCGCACCGCCCGTTTCAACACGGCAAGAATGGAAGAATCGGCCCGGGATGTGTCGGCCATGGCAACGGATATTGCCGATTACCTCGTTACCCGCGGGGTTCCGTTCCGGGACTCCCACCATCTGGTGGGCAGGATGGTCGCTTACAGCCGGGAGCATGGCAGAACCCTGGGTGAATTGACCACCGATGAACTGCACCGCTTCCATCCCTCTCTCGATGCTGACAGAATGGGGAAACTTCTTGATCCGTACATGAGCACCGAAGCCCGTTCGATCAGGGGCGGTGTGGCCGAGGCGGCTTTGAAAAAACAGCTGGCTGCCGCCCGCGAAGCGTTTCTTCCTTCACTCGAACAATCCGATCCGGAATAGATGAACCCGATAGCCCCGGCCATTGTGTTCTTTCCCCCGAGGTGCGAAGCCTCTGACCCGGCCTGGACGAATCGGGAAAACCGCCGGGTAAGCTCTCCCTGCCGATCATGCTGACGGGAACAATTTTGACGTTTGGAGAACATTTTGGTTTAATTTTGTCCCCTGATATGATATTATTCTTAAATGGAGCAAGATAAACCATAATAAACTTGTTTAATAGTAGCATTTACCAGCAGGAGGTATGCTTAGCCATGAAGATACTGGTCAGCGATCCTCTTTCTGCCGAAGGGATCGAGATCCTGAGACAGCGTGCAGAAGTTACCGAGGGGGATTACAGTGACCCGGAGGAATTGAAAAAAGTCATAGGTGATTATGATGCCCTGATTGTCCGCAGCGGAACCAGGGTCAACGCCGAGGTCATCGAAGCAGGAAAAAAACTGCGCGTTATCGGCCGGGCCGGGGTTGGTGTGGACAACATCGATGTCCACAAGGCCACGGAAAAAGGCATCGTGGTCATCAATGCACCCGAGGGAAATACCATTTCTGCTGCCGAGCACACCGTCGCTCTCATCACGGCGATGGCCCGCAATATTTTTGAAGCGAACGTTTCCATGAAAAAGGGTGAATGGAACCGCAAACAATTCCTTGGCGTGGAACTGAATCGCAAGGTTCTGGGGATCATCGGCCTGGGGCGTATCGGCAGCGAGGTGGCACGCCGTTGCCGGGCCATGGGCATGAATATCATAGCTTACGATCCTTATATCTCTTCCGAACAGGCGGAGAAGATCGGGGCGAAGATGGTGCCCCTGGAGGAAGTATACCGGCAATCGGATTTTATCAGCCTGCACCTTCCCCTCAACAATTCAACTTACCACCTCATAGGCAAAGAGCAGCTGGCGATGATGAAACAGGGAGTGCGGATCATAAACTGCGCGCGCGGCGGGCTCATCGATGAAGAGGAACTATGCCGGGCCCTGGAATCGGGCCATGTTGCCGGCGCCGCCCTCGATGTGTTTGAAATGGAACCGCCGAGCCGGTGCCCCCTGGTGAACTATGACAGCGTGATCATGACCCCGCACCTCGGCGCTTCCACGCGGGAGGCGCAGGTGAATGTCGCCGTCCAGGTGGCCAGACAGGTTCTGGAAGCCCTGAACGGCGGCCCCGTATGCTGTGCGGTCAATGTCCCCATCGTCCTGCCCGATGTGATGGCCGATATAAACCCGTTCATGCCTCTGATGCGTCTGATGGGCAGTCTCTACATGCAGGTGTTTGGCGGCTCCATCGAGGAAGTGGAGATCCATTACAGCGGCGAGATCGCCGACAAGACGTTATCACCCCTGACCACCTCATGCCTGATCGGGATACTGGAGGTCATGGTCGGCAACCAGGTCAACTATGTAAACGCTCCGGTGCTGGCCCGGGGCCGGGGGATACGCATCAAAGAGGTATCGACCAGCAATGGAGGCCATTTTTCCAACCTTATCACCCTTTCCGTAACCACGGGCGGGGAAAAAAACGTGATTTCCGGCACACTTTTCAATCAGGAAGATATGCGCATCGTGCAGATCGGCAATTTCCGCATCGAGATGGTGCCCACCCACTACATGCTCATCTGCAATTACAAGGACAAGCCCGGAGTGATCGGCAAGGTGGCAACGGTTCTTGGAGATCATGGCATCAACATTGGCAGCATGCAGGTGGGGCGGCAACATGCCGGCGGGGAAGCGGTCATGGCCCTGCAGCTCGATGAACCGGTTCCGCATGATGTGTTGAAAATATTGCAGAAGATCGATCTCATCATAAATATGCGTTTCGTGGTGCTGCCGGGAAGAAAATAGGACATGTCGGATATCGGCCGTTCCCCCGGGTCAACAGGGTTTTTTCCGGTCCCCACCATGACCGGGAACGGTATCATCTACGAGGAGGGAGAACAAACGATGCCCCTTTACGAATTTTTCTGTGCAAAGTGCAACCGCCGTTTCGAAAAACTTTGCAGTTCGAGCCGCAAGGAAGGCATTGAATGCCCGCAATGCGGTTCCGAGGCAAAAAGAGTTTTTTCCACTTTCAACTGCAAGACCGGCTCCGGAGGATCTGCTTCCGCTGGAGGAAGCAGCTGCAGCACCTGCAGTTTGACGGATTGCACTACATGCCGCTAGAAACGATTTCATCCTGCACTACATTCAATCCCCGATCATCACCCTTTTCAAAAGGTCGACAAACATTCCTCCGCCTGCATAATCTGCCATCCCTTCGCAAAAAATAAAGAACCGGAATTTATTTCAACGGTTTCAAATCTCATGCGGCGGGAGGAACTGTTTTCGATGTTTCCGCAAGCACCCGTGATCAGGATGGTAACGATTGTCCCCATGTTGATCTATCTTTTTCTCGTTCACCGCGTCCTGAACAGGATGCGCATCGGTCCCGTGGAATCGTTCTTTCTCGTCATGGCCATGCTCGTCGGCGGATTCCTGCCCGCGATACCCGTCTGGAGAGGCCTCTCCGTGAATGTGGGGGGGATGTTGATCCCCCTGGCCATATCCATCTACCTGATAGCCACCGCCGATGAGCCCCGGGAGAAGGTGCGCCCCTTGCCGGTGGTTCTTCTTGCCGGGGCGGTTGTCTGGGGGCTGGATCGCGTTCTGCCCAGCACCCCCCCGGGAACATTCGGTTACGAGCTCGATCCCCTTTATATTCCCGCCGTCTTTGCCGGAATCATCTCTTACATCCTGGGCCGTTCCCGCCGTTCTTCTTTTGTCGGTGGGATCGGGGCTATCCTGATGTTGGATCTCTTCGCCTGGGGAGAGACTATCATCCGCAGCAGCTATGTGGTCTTGGTAACCCTGGGCGGGGCGGGCGTTTTTGATGCAGCCCTGATTGCCGGAGTATTCGCCGTTCTCCTGGCGGAGATAGTGGGCGAACTGCGCGAACGTGCGGAGAGGGAAAAATCGTAGAGGGGAAAGGTCGTGTTCTTCGTGCACTGGAAACGGTATCTGATCGTCTTGCTGTCCCTGGTATGCCTGACCGGACTCCTGAATCCTGCGGGGAAGGCCCCCTATCATCATCTTGCCGCTTGCAAGTGGCTGGAGAGGCGTTATCTGCCGGAAGAGTTGACCCCGAAGGAGATGCGGCAGAATAAATATTTCCGCCTGGAAGATGAAGAAGGGCGGATCATACTGGAGACCGGAAGGCGTGTCCGGACGGGAGATTCATTCCTGGCCGAGGACAACCGTCTTTACAGGGTATTCGAGGTCAGGGACAGGGTGGGGATGGTGCGTTACGTGGAGACGGTAAAGATCGACGTTGACCTTCCCCGTTCCCTCGAGCCGGAAGGAAGACAGCACCCCACTGCTTCGCAGCACCGATCAGGGGAGACGGCGCGGGCATGCGGGGGGGAGGCAGCCCCGGAAGACAAAGACGGCGATGGAGACGATGATGTCGAGGGCGATGAGGAACCCGAACAGCCGGACAATGGGGATAAGGATGAAGATGAAGACAGGGGTGAGCAGGAGGAGGATACCGATACGGAGGAAGAACAGGCTTCCTTTCTTATTGCCCTCTATCATACGCACAATGATGAATGTTATGTCCCTACCGATGGGGTGGAGCACAAGTACGGCCCCGGGGGTGTCCACGCCGTGGGCCGGGCCATGAAGGTTGCCCTGGAAGCAAAGGGCATCGATGTCATCTACTCCGATGACCTGCACCTGCCGCATGACCGGGGGGCTTACCGGCGCTCCCGGCCGACAGCGTGGAAACTGGCCCAGCGTGAACCGGACGCCATCTTCGACATCCATCGGGATGCGGCTCCCGCCGAAATTTACGAGCATGAAATTGCGGGCCGGCCGGTGGCGCGGATCATGATTGTCGTGGGCCGGGCCAATCCAAATCTTGCCGTCAACCGCGAATTTGCCTATGATCTCAAGGGATATGCCGACAGGGTTTACCCCGGGTTGCTGCGCGGAGTTTATGTTGCGGAGGGAAGTTACAATCAGGACCTCTTCCCCCTGAACCTGCTGCTGGAATGTGGCAGCCACAAGAACTCACGCGAGGATGCGGAGCGGGGCGTAACCTATTTTGCAGATGTCGTCAGCTATTATTTTTACGGCCCGGAATTCATCGACATAGAGGAGCGGAACGGCAAGGAAGCGAGGGAGAGAGCCATACAGGAGCGGGAGGCGGAAGATGGCACACCCCCGGCACAGCGTGAGGAAGTAGCGGGAAGCACCACCTCTGCCGTGTCGGGCACGGTGGTAGGGCTCATGATTGCCGCCCTGCTGGTTCTGCTCGGTTTCTTTTTCATCAACAATCCCGCGGAGGGCCGCAGGGTCAAGCTCTGGCTGAAGCATCTTCCCGCCACGGTTCGCACCTTCCATCGCCGGAGCGCCGACCGCCTCAGAAACCTTCCCGCCATTTTCCGCTCCATGAGGGAAGAATTCCCGCATAACATGCGCTCGGATTTCCGCCAGCTGGCAGAAGAGGCCAGGGAGATGCCGGGAAATATCTCCGGTTTTGCCGATGATACCCGCGAGCGCTTTCGTGCCGGGATCATGGCTGTCCCGGAAAAGATCGAGGATTTCCGTTTCAACTACCGTGAAGCTTTTTCCTCGCTCCGCGAGGAAGCCGGGAATACCTACGAGCAGTTCCGGCAGATTTTCATGAACAGGAACAACGATGACGGATAAAGAAGGGCTGCCGCACCGGACAGGGAGACACATATTTTCACCCCCATTTCCACCCGCCGCAATTTTTCTTTACCCGCTTGTTCCGGCCTCCGGTGACATTCCATCCGCCGCAGATAGTTTTCCGGCAAAAAAGGAATTGCCCTGATTATTGTTGAAAATTAAAGAAAAGGATCTACTGCAACATGGGGCCATGGCGGGTCCGCGCCCGGTCCACGGATGACCTGTGCCGGAGCGGGTCCGTTACGGAGCCACAATCACCAACATTCATGATATTGCCGGGCAACGCCGGATGATGCCCCGGCGCATGATCGCCGCAGCAAATTTCTGTCAGGGGGGTGTCTGCATGCCGATTGAAATCAAGGGCAGTTTTCTGGAACCGACAAAACATTCGCGCCCCCTGGTGCGCTGGTGGTGGCCGGGTATCGATGTGGAGGAAGAACAGCTTCTCCGGGAACTGGCGGAAATCGATGAACAGGGCTTCGGGGGTGCGGAGATCCAGCCCCTGGCTCCGGGCATGCCCCGCCAACTGCATCGGGGCCGTGGACGTTACGAAAGAGTACACCGTTTCATGCAGCCGTACTACTACGAGATGGTGGGAACCGTGCTTGATGAAGCCCGGAAACGGAACCTGATGATCAACCTTGCGGTTTCTTCCGGTTGGCCCACGGGTGGCAGCTATGTAAAAAACGAGGAAGCCCAGCAGAATCTGCTCATCGGCTACGCCGCCGTGATGGGGGGGCGGTACCGCGGCCCACTTCCCCGGGCAGAAATATTGCCGCCGGAAAAAAGCGGACGCTTTGCAAGGCGCGCGGGAATAAAACAGATCTTGGCGCATGGCGGATCCAAACCCGTACTGAAATATGTGGTGGCGGCCCGGCCCCAAAGAAGATGGGATGCGGCCAGAAGCCTGGGATTCCTCCGCCCCCGGGCAATTCATCTTGACCCGGCGCACCTCATCGATCTGACGGAATATGCCGATGAAGATGGATTCCTCGAATGGGAATTCCCCCGCCGCGGGCTCTGGTACATATTTGCCTTCTATACCCGGGTGATGGCACCGGACCATCTGATAGCGGCTTCCGCGGAAGACCCGGAGAAAGAAGGCCTGGTCATCGACCACCTCTCGGCTCTCCCTCTGGAGAGATGGTTGAACCATCACTTCGATCGTGGCAAGGCCCATTTCGGGGATCATTTCGGCCGCCGCCTCTACGGCTACTTTGTCGACAATCCGCAGCTTGCCGGGGAAGAGGCGGGACTGTTGTGGACCGCCGACTTCAAAAAAGAATTCAGGAGAAGGCGCGGATATGACATCACCCCCTTCCTTCCCGTACTTTTCACCCCGGTCCGGGATTACTATCATACCTTTGCCCCGGCAGCGGACAGGGATGCGCCCAACTTTGACATCAGGGAACAGCGCATCGGGGACCGCGTGAGATACGATTATCATCTGACCGTCTCCGATCTGTTCAACGACCGTTTCCTGGGGACACTTGCCGGGTGGGGCAGGGAAAACCGCCTGCGCAGCAAGGTGGAGGCCCACGGTTTCAGGGCTGACCTCCTTGGGTCGCACGGTTCCGTGGATCTCCCCGTTACCGAGCAGGATCATGCCGGCGGGGAGATGGACTTTCTCAGGATCGCCGGCTCGGCGGCGATCATTCATGACAAACCGCTGGTGGCCGCCAGGGCCATGGGCTGGCGCGGCCGCGAATACAAGACCACACCCCTGAAGTGGAAAGTCGCTGCCGACAGACTCTTTGCCGCCGGCGCCAACCAGCTCATCTATCATGGATTTCCCTACCGGGATCCTGCGGCGGAATGCCCGGAAGCATATCTCTTCTCCGACCCCCATCTGCCCACATCACGATCCACTTCCACCAATTTCAGCCGCATCAGTGAATTCTGGGAATTCTATCCCATGCTGAACGACTATGTTACCCGCTGTCAGCATATTCTTCAACAGGGGAAGGTGGTCTGCAATGTGGCTCTCTTCTTCCCGTTGCTGGGCTACCCCGACATACCTCTGGGCCGGGAGGAACTGAGTTGCGGGTATCTGGATGAGGACGATGCGCCCCTTGAAGATCTGGATGGGGCTGCCAGGGACAGATGGAAACGGGTTGCGGCCAGGAAATGGTTGAAGGCAAAGCGCAGGTGTACCGACAACCTGAGTGCCAACGGTTACTATTACACCCATATCAACGAGGACGCCCTCCTGCGCGGGCTGGTGGAAGGCGGGAAACTTCTCGTCGGCATGGCCGAGATCGAGGCGGTCATCTTCAACCAAATCGAACATATCTCGTTGCCGCTTGCCCGGAAGTTGGAGGAGATGGCCGCGGGCGGTGTCAGGGTGATTTTCATGGGTGCGTTGCCGCAGCAACAGCCGGGTTACGAGGGGTGCAAGGATAATGATCCCCGCATAAGGGAGATGATGCGGGCCTTGAATGAAAAAGAAAAGGCCTTTGTCAGGGAAGAGATGCCTTCTCCCGTTTTGAAGGCCAAGGGAGTTCTGCCCAACGTCGTCTTTGAACGCGAACAACGCACGATCCATTATATCCACAGGCGGACGACGGACACCGATTACTACTTTCTGCGCAGCGGCAGCCCCCATCCCCGGCGGGTCAGGTTCTCGCTGCCGCATGGGTACAGAATACCCTGCATACTCGATCCTTTTACCGGAGAAACCGAGGAGGCAGCGGTCTATGAAGCAGTCAGGGACCAACTTTTCATGGAACTTGATTTTGCCCCTTACGCTTCTTTCCTGCTGGAGATGAAAGATGCTCCTTCGGCAAGGCGACATCATCTCTTGCGTGGCCCGCCGCTCGAGGCAAGAAGGGAAAGAAGCCGCCTGGTGGCATACGCGGCGAAGCCGGGGGAGTACCGTTTCCTGTCAGGTAGCGGCGAGATAAAAAAAGTTGTCCCGCCGACGCTGCTGCCGGAGCCCCTGTCCATAAACCGGTGGCAATTTTCCACAACCAGCAAGGATCTGCGCGGCAATGAACAAAAAATCGAGTTGAAGATGCAGAGGCTGGAGGACTGGCGGGCGATCCCCGCGCTGGAATACTGCTCATCCCGGGGGCATTACGAGGCGGAATTCGACGTGGACGAAAGCTACCTGTCCGCCGAACTGAACCTGCTGCTGTCACTGGGGCGGGTGGGCGATGTTGCCATCGTAACCTGTAACGGCCATCGGCTAAAACCGCTTCTGCTGCCGCCTTACGAGGCAGACGTTACTTCCCACATACAGGTCGGGAAAAACAACATCACGATAGAGGTGATCCCGACACTGAACAACCGGTTGGTCGGCTTTGGCCGGCAGGGGGGTGTGGCTTACAGGAACCATCGGCACAAAAAAAACCTGATGCCTTCGGGCCTGATCGGGCCGGTCAGGATCATCCCCCGCTACAGGATATTCATAGCCTGACCCGTGTGGCCGTGCCGCGCTCACGCTGGATGATCGGGCATGACAGGAAAGCATGTGTAAACAAAAAAATATTGATACGGGAGGTTGACTGACGATGGTTTTGTTGAACCCCAAAAAACATGATCGGGAATACCCCGACGAGCGATCCCGCCGGATCATGCTGGACACCATCGCCTTCTTTGAAAACAAGGGCAAGAACAGGATCAAGGAACACGACCGCGAACGGGTCTGGTACGAGGATCTGCTTGAATTCAACCGCAAGAACGAGATATTTTACACACTACTCACCCCGGAAAAGTACGGGGAGAAGGACTGCCGCTGGGATACCTGGCGCAACTGCGAATTCAACGAGATTCTTGCCTTTTACGGCCTGCACTACTGGTACACCTGGCAGGTTTCCATCCTCGGGCTCGGCCCCATCTGGATGAGCGCCAACGAGGAGGCCAAGCGCCGTGCGGCGCGGCTGCTGAAAGAGGGGCAGGTCTTCGCTTTCGGCCTCTCGGAACGGGAGCACGGTGCCGACATCTACTCCACGGAGATGGCCCTGGAAGCGTTGCCCGATGGCACCTACAGGGCCAACGGCGAAAAATATTATATCGGCAATGGCAACATCGCCGAGATGGTCTCCACCTTCGGCAAGATGAAAGGCGGCAAGGAATACGTCTTCTTCACCGCCAACTACAAACACAAGAACTACGAGCTGGTAAAGAACATTGTCAACTCACAATCGTATGTGGCCGATTTCAAACTGCGTGATTATCCCGTGAAGGAAGAGGAGATACTCTCCCGTGGCGATGAGGCCTGGGACGCCGCCCTGAACACCGTCAACGTGGGCAAATACAACCTCGGCTGGGCCTCGATCGGGATCTGCACCCATGCCTTCTACGAGGCGATCAACCATGCCTCCAACCGCAACCTTTACGGTATCTACGTGACCGACTTTCCCCATGTGAAGCGGATGTTTGCCGATGCGTACTGCCGGCTGGTGGCCATGAAACTCTTTGCCCTGCGCGCCGCCGATTACATGCGCACCGCCTCCGCCGATGACCGCCGTTACCTCCTTTACAACCCCACGGTCAAGATGAAAGTCACCACCCAGGGCGAGGAAGTTATCAATCTGCTCTGGGATGTCATCGCCGCCAAGGGATTCGAGAAAGACACCATATTCGAGATGGCCGCAAGGGATATCAGGGCCCTGCCCAAACTTGAAGGCACGGTCCACGTGAATATCGCACTCATCCTCAAATTCATGCCCAACTATTTTCTGAACCCACAACCCTTCCCGGTCATAGCAAAGCAGTCGCAAGCCCGCAACGATGACTTTCTTTTCAACCAGGGGCCGGCGCGCGGGCTGGGCAAGATCTGTTTCCATGATTACCGGACTGCATACGGAATTTACGACCTGCCCAATGTCGACCTCTTCCGCGAACAGATCGATGTTTTCAGGGAATTCCTGACCAACGCGCCGCCCGACGAGAAGCAGCAGCGCGATATCGATTACCTGATGTCCGTGGGCGAGATCTTCACCCTGATCGTTTACGGCCAGCTCATCCTTGAAAATGCGGAGATATACAGGCTGGAAGAAGATATCGTCGATCAGATCTTCGATTTCATGGTGCGGGACTTCTCCAAATTTGCCCTGCAGCTCTACTGCAAGCCCGGCAGCACCGAGCAGCAGATGAGCCACTTCATGAAGATGATCCGCAAGCCGGTAGCCGACGAGGAACGTTTCCAGCGTCTGCTCAAGAACCATGTTTATGCCCTCAACGGGGCCTACGAGATGAACAGTTGACGTGGCATGAAACGAGGTGAAGAAGAACATCCCTGCTCTTCACCCCTGATATGTTCCGGGGCGGAAGGAGGACGGTTCAGGCAGGAGCTGCCCCCGTGAATACAGGCGGAACAGCCCGGCACCGCTTCCCCCGCCCCGAAACGGGGCAGCCGTCGGAAGGCATGAATCGGATGCACACGTGTAGCGGCTGCCGGCAAGGTGCATCATAATACAGAGAAGTGCACGTGCACAACCTTTGCCCCGGCAGGGACAACCCGGAGGGGAGATGACAGCATTCATGAAACTTGCCAATTCCGGAGCCCGGATATTCGTACCCGACGGCTCCACACCCGAAGAAGCACTCGGAAGAACAACGCACATGGGCATCGTCGCCCACCAGGATGATCTGGAAATAGCGGCTTACCACGGCATCCTGCAGTGCTATGAAGATGACAGGAAACATTTTTTTGGCGTGGTCATCACCGACGGCCGCGGTAGCCCACGTGAGGGAGAATATGCCTCCCTGAGTGACGAGGAGATCAGGCGGATCCGCATGGAAGAACAGATGGAGGCCGCCGTCATCGGCAAGTATTCCGGCCTGGCACTTCTCGATTACCGCAGCGAACGGGCCAGGGACACCGGAGACGAAGGGCCGGACACCGACCTCGAAACGCTGATCTCCGCTGCCACCCCCGAAACGATGTACACGCACAACCTGTTCGACAAACACGACACTCACCTGGCCGTTGCACTCCGGGTGATCACCACCCTGCGCCGCCTTCCCGCCCGTCTCCATCCGGCCAGACTCTACGGTGCTGAAGTCTGGAGGGGGCTGGAATGGTTGCCCGGAAAGGACAGGGTGGCTCTCGATGTTTCGGCCCGGCCGGAACTGGCGGCGGAGCTCATCCGTGCCCACGATTCCCAGATATCCGCCGGCAAGCGGCTCGACCTGGCCACCGCCGGGCGGCGCCTTGCCAACGCCACCTATGCCGATGCCCACTCCGTCGACCGGGCAGAGGCGTTGATCTATGCTCTGGAGATGATCCCCCTGATTCAGGACAGATCGTTGGAAATCGACACTTTCATGCAGCAGATCATTGCCCGATTTTCAGCCGAGACTATCGAAGCGTACCGGAAACTCTCCTCGCAGTAAGAATCACGCACCCCACCTTTCGGCTTACCGCCGGAGGTGCAAAAAAGCACTGTGCAACCCCGCATCACCCTGATCCGGGTGATGCCCCCGCGGGTTCGGAAAACAATCGGAAAGCGGACAGATACTCCCCGTGCAAGAAAAAAATAAGCCCCCTGTCAGCGACCACCCTGACAACATGCTGTCAGCAATTGATTTCCTGCCGTTGTTAAAAAACCAAGAAACTGTTAAAATATGTTTAAATATGCAGAATAGAAGCAATATTGTGAAAGGAGGCAAGGACTGCCTGTGAACAATTACGAATTATTTTTCCGGGAGGCAACCGGCCATCAGCCTTTTCCCTACCAGGTCAAGATGGCTACTTCGGAAGAATTACCATGTTTTCTCGGTGCTCCTACCGGGTCGGGAAAAACCTACGCAGTCATATTGGCGTGGCTCTGGCGGCGCCTCAAGTATTCCGATCAAACAGCACGCGATGTGTTGTCGCCTGACTCGGTCAGACGGGGTTTTCACGAAATAATAGAACCGGGTGAAACTCATGGCCGTGTACCGCGCCGCCTGGTTTACTGCCTGCCCATGCGCACGCTGGTGGAACAGACCTACCGGGACTGCAAAAAGATGTTGGAGAACCTGGAAAAAGCGGGGATGATCCCGGAAAGGATCGGGACCCATATCATCATGGGTGGAGAAATTGATGAAGAATGGCTTCTCTATCCTGAAAAAACACAGATAATTATCGGCACTCAGGACATGCTTATCTCACGTGCTCTCAATCGCGGTTATGCCATGAGCCGTTTCAAATGGCCGATGGCCTTTGGGCTTTTGAATAACGATTGTCAGTGGGTCTTCGATGAGGTGCAGCTGATGGGCTCGGGGCTGGCTACGAGCGCACAGCTTGCGGCTTTTAACAAAACAATGCCTACTTGCAGGCCCAATAAATATCTGTGGATGTCCGCGACTATCGACCGACGCTGGTTTGAAACCGTTGACTTCTCCCCGATTGCAGCAAGTCTATCAACATTCGAACTTGCGGATGAAGACCGTCAAGTTGAGAGTTTGAAAAAACGTCTCACGGCGAGGAAGACAGTCAGGAAGTTGGAGATCGCGGCCAGGAAAAATAGTGCGAAGTATTATAAAGAATTATCTTTGAAGATTATCGCATCCATGGAAGAGGGAGATCAGATATTGGTGATCGTTAATCGGGTAGCCCATGCTCAGAAGATTTTCAGAGCATTGCAGAATGAACGGGCTCGAACGAGGGAAAATGATTTTGATTTGTTGCTGGTTCATTCGCGTTTCAGGCCTGCAGAAAGAAAACAAATCAATAAAAGAATTCCGGAAAAACATGAACGAAGAATCATCGTGGCTACCCAGGCAGTGGAGGCAGGCGTGAACATATCATCACAAACTCTTTATACCGAACTCTGCTCGTGGCCGGCCATGGTGCAGCGCCTGGGGAGGTGCAACCGTTTCGGAGAATATGATGAGGCCCAGGTTTACTGGATAGACGTTGAAGACAGGGATGCTTCCCCTTACAGCCCGGAGGAAATGGCGGAAACGCGGACACTTCTGGAAAAATTGAAGGGCGGATCGGCATCGCCCGCTGGATTGCCCGGCGTGGAGACGGGGCTTGCTTTCCGTCATGTCATTCGTCGGAAAGATTTTATTGAACTGTTTGACACTGCCCCCGACCTTTCAGGTAGTGACATCGACGTGTCTCGTTTTGTGCGTGATACAGAAGACATCGATGTTCATTTTGTCTGGCGGCACTTGGACAAGAAGGGGGAGCCTCCGGCAGATCTGGAAATTTTTCATCAAGATGAACTCTGTGCTGTCAACATTGGTACAGCGAGGGCTTTTGTTTCCAGGATGGAGGGGAACGTCTGGCGCTGGGATTACCTTGATGGAAGATGGCGGAAGGTAAATAGCAACGAGATCCGACCCGGCATGACCATTCTTCTGCCGGCGGCAGCCGGCGGATACTCGCCGGATAGGGGCTGGCACGGAGAGAAGGGGAAAGAAGTAGAACCTGTTGCTATCGTTCCGGCCAGTATCAAGACCGATGATACCGAAGAAGATCAATATTCATTCAGCCAGGGTGGCTGGCAGACGCTGAGCGAGCATACCGATGAAGTGGTGGCCAAACTCGAACAGATTACCGAAACTTTATGGTTGAAACCGACCGAACGCTGCATGCTCTTGATTTCGGCCCGATATCATGATGCTGGCAAAGCACACGAGGTTTTTCAAGAAACCATGCATAGAAGCAATCAGGATGGCAACTTGCCCCGGGATGGCATGATCTGGGCCAAATCGCCCGGGAACAAGCGTCATCGGCAACGTTACTTCAGACACGAACTGGCCGGAGCACTTGCTTTTTTGCAGGGCGGAACATTTCTGGCGAAATCCTTCCCCATGGAACTGAATCTGGTAGCTTTTCTTATCGCTGCCCACCATGGCAAAGTGCGGCTCTCGGTGCGTTCCCTTCCCGATGAGAGAGTTCCGGAAGGATTGCCGCCTGAAACACGGATAACCAGAGGGATCTGGGATGGGAGCACCGTTTCTCAGGCCGATCTGGGTGGAGGCGTATCCTTGCCCGAGACGGTACTGGATCTTTCCATGATTGAAATGGGGCGGGATGGCGAAAGGGGCGCCTCCTGGCTGGAAAGAATGCTCAGACTGCGTGATGCATTCGGAGTGATAAAACTTTCTTTCCTGGAAACCTGTCTACGTGCGGCAGATATCAGAGCCAGCATGGGCGGGAAGAAGAAAAAGGAGGTGTGAAATATGTCCGGTAAATTCCAACAACATACGCATATGCTTACGGGTTGTAGTCCGGAACCCCTGCTCCATTATCTCAAATCTCTGGGAATCCTCAGGCTCGTTGCCCGACAGAAAGACAAAGGCGTGCGCGGCTGGTGGGAGAACGGAATGTTTTTTCTTTCCACCACTCTTTCCGAAGAAGAGCTCCTTGAATTTTTCATCGATGAATATATTCCCACGCCCATCATTGCTCCTTGGAATAACAGAAGCGGATTTTATGGCGACGCTGCCCTGAGGATTCTTGAAAGCATATTTTATTCCGAGGAGGAGCGCTACCGGGAATATATCGATGTCATTGCTGGAAGCAAGGACATACTGGCGGCTCTGGGGCTCGAATACGGCAAGAAACAGCAGAAAAAGCTAAAAGAAGTCAAGACATCGTTGATCGAACGTTGCCGGTCAGAAATGCCCGATAGTTTTGTGGAATTGATGGATGTGGTACTGGCCCTGAGCGATGATAATCCTTCTTTCGCACCGTTGATGGGAAGCGGCGGCAACGATGGAAACCTTGAATTTACCGCCACACACATGGGATATCTCCAACAAGTTATCCCCGTGAGCAAAACGGATGTGGACGACAAAAAATACAAGCAAAATCGTGCTCTGAATCTTTCCCGCCTGCGTAGTGCACTTTTTCAACCGGGGGCGGTAAAAATCGAAAAAGGTTCCTCCGGGCAATTCTTGCCGGGAGGTTCGGGGGGGCCCAACAGCAGTACCAATGGCCATGGTGGGGTGAACCTGGTCAACCCCTGGGATTATATTCTGGCCATGGAAGGATTGTTCTTGTTTGCCGGTTCCGTATCGCGCCAGCTGGAACATCAGATGCGCGGTTCCTCCTTTCCTTTCACCGTCAGGGGTACATCTGCTGCCGGCTGGGGTACAGTCTCGACCGATGATGCTGATAAAGGAAGTCGTGGAGAAATATGGCTTCCGCTCTGGAAAAACCCGGCATCCCTGCCGGAAATCAGCTACCTATTTTCCGAGGGTCGTGCCCGCGTAGGTCAGAGGACGGCGCGGAATGGCGTTGATTTTGCCCGGGCCGCGGCCTCGCTGGGGATAGACCGGGGCATCACTTCCTTCCAGAGAATAGGTTTCCTCTCCGGATCCCGCAGCGGAAATATGTACTTCGCTTCTTCTCTGGGGCTCTTTCCGGTTACTTCCAGGCCCACGGTCCGGCTGCTGGATGAAACCGACTGGTGGGTGGATCGTCTCAGGCGAGAATGTCACAGCAAAGGAACCCCTGCCCGCTATCGAAATACCCTGAAAAACATCGAGGAAGCGATATTTTCCTACTGCCGTTACGGTGGCCCGCGGCGTCTTCAGGAGATAATCATGGCCCTGGGGCAGGCCTCGCAGGACGTGGCTTTAAACGGGGTTATGCAGAAAAACATGCCGCCGCTGACCATCTCACCCCGCTGGATCATACCCCTCGATGATGGCAGCGCGGGATATCGTATCGCCGCCTCCGTATCTTCCATCCATGATTATGATGGTGAGGGAGGAAGCATCCGCGAGAACCTGGAACCGGTAGCAGTGGACAGGAGCGGAAGGCTGGCATGGGAAGAAAAAAATTACAATGTCGGCATAACCGACCTACCGCGAACCCTTTCCGCCATTCTCGAGAAACGTTTTCTGCGGAAAGGCACCGAAACAAGCCAGCTGCCATTGGGCAGCAGGTTCCGGGCGGAACTTGCCGATGTCAGATTATTTCTTGATGGCAAACTTGAGGAGAAGCGCATTCTTGCCCTTCTGATCGGCATGTCTCTGATAAGGTGGCAGTATGCCAGAAAGGAGGATCTCCCTGAACGGGCTGTTACCGGCCGCGACGAACCCTATCCGGTTTATGCGCTGTTGAAACTGGTTTTCTTGCCCGGCCCCCTGCGCTGGCCCCCGGAGGCTGAACCAATTCATGTAAAGATTGACCGGGCCATGCTGGGAAGATTGCGTGCCGAAGATTTCGATTCCGCGACAAGGATGGCATTGAGGCGACTTGCAGCAAGTGGTTTTGCCCTTCTTGTCAGCCCCCGGGAGGCTCATTTTATCGTTTCGCCGGAACTGAAAAAGCGGCTGGCAGCCTCGATGATCATTCCGGTGGGTGGCTGGTCCAGGCTCGCCGGCAAAATACTTGTAGAACCTGAATTGGAAAATCAAAAAATGGAAGGAGTTGTTCTGTAAATGTCTGTTGATTTGTCGGGTTTGAAAGATGTACGCAGTCTTCTACTGGAGGCGGATCTGGTCCCCCTTCAGGGCAGTCGTTTTCAGCCCACGGGTTTTCCCAACCTGGGGGCGGCGACCTTTTACAGCCCCGATGGCTACGAGATGCTCCTCGTCGAGTCGGCTCAATCAATGGCCAATCGGCTGGAGGCAGTCTGCTGGGATGAGGCAACTGAAGAAGTAGTTGGGCCTCTGACCGGGTTACCCTACGTCAAGGTTGTCGATCGTGACGGGAGG
This sequence comes from Bacillota bacterium, assembly GCA_012518215.1. NCBI lineage: Bacteria > Bacillati > Bacillota > Bacillota bacterium. Next base: position 4,552 of record JAAYSV010000055.1, on the reverse strand, counting down.
AATGTTACCAATTCTATTCTTGAATCGCATCGCCTGAATTCCCCCTACATACTGGAGGGGACTGACACCTCTTTTCTGGAAAAATTGATCGAGGAAACCGGAAGCATGGAGGGGTTGCCCGTTGATCTGCGCAAGCTTTCAAGGATAGTCTTCAAATATGATCCCAACACCCTTCTGCATGGTGTATTTTTCTCCAAGAAGGATCTGGCCGGCGGCCGGCTCCGCCTCCAGCGGCTGATTTCCTCTTTCATAGAAGCGATCAATATCAGGCCGGTTGAAAGTGGTGGTGCAAAGATTGACCGGGTTAACCCATCGGCCACAACGGCAGAAGTTGCCGTCGGATTCGGCAATGTACCTTTTCACCGCACCGAGTTCACCGCGGAAAAAATAACCGCCTACTTCAACCTTGATCTGGCTACTATGAGGAGTTATGGGCTTGGGGAGAATGTCAACCGGTTTCTGACCATCTTCTCGCTCTGGAAAATCAGGCGTTTCCTGAATTCAGGGTTGCGTTTACGCACTGCTTGCGATCTGCGGTGTACTTCCCTGACTGTCTCCCGACCGGAAGGTTTTACCGTACCCGACGAGGAAGAGCTGGAAGAACCTTTGAAAAGCGCCCTTTTGAATTGTCGCAACGAGGGTCTGTTCGCCGAACCGCCCGTAATGGAAATAATTTACGAGAAAAAAGCCGTGAAGAAAGAAAAAACCGATGAGAAAGGCGAGGATGAAACAGAATGATCGCTATAAATTTCAGCATGCTTTCCGGCCGCTACCACAGTACCCCATGGGGCCGCAACGTCAACGAAGGTTTCCCGGAATGGCCTCCATCTCCCTGGCGATTACTTCGTGCGCTTGTTGCTTCATGGAGGAAGACCCTGCCCCTGGTCGATGCGGAAGAGATAGAAGCCCTGTTGAAAAAAATGACGACTCTGCCGAGTTTCTTTCTGCCACCGGCAACCATCGGGGGCACCAGGCAGTATATGCCCATGAGAGAAGGGAGGAAAGAGGTGCCAAGAATGATTTTCGACACGTTCTTGCAACTGGGCAGGGAGGCACCCCTGATGGCTTGCTGGCCAGAGGTAGAGCTGGCAGGTAAGGAAAGGGACCTGCTCGGAAAATTGCTTTACGGGATGTCCCATCTCGGACGGGCTGAATCGTGGGTTGAAGCTACCCTATCAACAACACATCAGTTTTCCCGGAACTGTTTTCCTGTCATGGAAGAGGGTATTCCGGATGGTTATGAGGCGGTCAGGGTGCTGGCTTCCCGGGAAGACAATCCGGACCTGCTGGACAGGTTGCAGGTTGATACTGCCGATCTGAGAAAAAAAGGATACGCTGACCCGCCGGGATCACGGTGGGTTTACTATGCTCTGCCCGACAACTCTTTTGCATATCAGCCACGCCATTCCATACGGCGAAAAGAAGAAAAACCCATCTCGGTAGTCCACTACGCTCTTTCGGGTAAACCCCTGCCGCGTATATACGAGACCATAAAAGTAGCCGAGGTGGCACGGCTGGCTGCAATGGCAAGGTATGGAAGGATCCATGGAGGGGGAAGAAGCTCGATTCTCTCCGGCAAGAAAGAGGATGGGCGGCCTCTAAAGGGTCATCGCCATGCTTTCTACCTGCCGACTGACGAGGATGGGGATGGGTTTATTGAAAGTATCATGGTCTATGCTCCCGGGGGATTTTCAGATATGGAGCGGGAGGCGCTCATGTCTATAAAGAACCTATATCCGGGGGGGGAGAAACATAAAATCAACCTGGTCGTTACCGGGGTGGGCACCCCGGAAGATTTTGCTGACAGAACACAACTGTTTGCCTCATCCTCTTGCTGGCGATCTTCCACACCATTTGTTCTGGGGCGTTTTCCCAAGTATTATCGCGATGGCCGGCCAAAGAAAGATGCCGGCGGTATCCAGATAGACGGGCCCGAATATCAGGCCAGGCGTGAATGGGGTTTGCGTAGAGAAGGGCAGCCATCGCTACCACTTCTTGAAAAGGTCGAATTCATACCCGGCTGCCCCCTGAAAGGAAGCGAAGCAGGTTGGCATAAATTTCGCTTCTGGCGGCAGGGCAAAAAACGGAAAGGACCGGGGTTACTGTATGGTTTCCGCTTGCTTTTTGCAGCCCCGGTGAACGGGCCGATAAACCTCGGTTATGGTTGTCATTTCGGTATGGGCAATTTTTTTCCGGAAACATAGGAACTCAGCAGAGAATTGCCATTATCAAAATAATGAAAGAAAAATTGAGCGATGAACAACGATATAAAGATGAATAAAACTGAACATAAAAATTCCCGGGTAACGGTTGATGAAGGACTGCCGGATTATATCCCGGCGCGCATGCTCAATGAATTTACATACTGCCGCCGGCTTTTTTATCTTGAATGGGTGCAAGGTGAATTTGCCGAAAGCGCTGACACCCTTGAGGGACGTTTCAAGCATCGGCGGGTTGATCGTGAAAGGGGAGATCTTCCGGACCATGATGACCTTCCTCCGGAGATTGTGCAAGCCCGTTCGGTTTTGATTTCCAGTGAGAAATATCGTCTGATCGCCAGAATAGACCTTCTGGAAATAGAACCGGAAAGGGTAGTTCCGGTTGATTATAAACGGGGAAGTATGCCCGATCTTCCCGAAGGCGCATGGGAACCGGATCGTGTTCAGCTCTGTGCCCAAGCTCTTATTCTGCAGGATCACGGTTATAGATGTGACCATGGCATAATTTATTATGCAGGATCCAAAAAAAGAACCATGGTGCCGATAGAAGATGAATTGATTGAACGGACGCTTGCCTTGAGAGATGAATTGATTGAAACAGCACTTGGAGGTAGCATACCGGAACCATTGAAGGATAGTCCGAAATGCCCGCGTTGTTCCCTTGTTGGCATCTGCTTGCCTGACGAAACCAACCTTTTGTTTGAGAAAGACATGAAAGGCGGAGAAAACCGCCGTCTAATTCCTGCCAGGCAGGATGCCCTGCCTGTTTATATCCAGGAACAGGGGGTTTCTGTGGGTAAAAAAGGTGACCTGCTGACCATCAGGCGTAAGGGAAAGATTTTGAAAGAAGTACGGCTGATGGACATATCTCAACTATGCGTTTTTGGCAATATACAGATTTCCACGCAAGCTTTGCGTGAATTGAATACGCGTAACATACCTGTATGTTATTTTTCCTACGGCGGATGGTTTTATGGTTACAATACGGGGATGACCCACAAGAACATTGAATTGAGGATACGCCAGTTCAGGGTTGCTGCCAATCAGGAACAAAGCCTCGATCTGGCCAGAATATTTGTTAATACCAAGATAAGAAATTGCCGCACTTTTTACCGGCGCAATCATCCTTCTCCCGACAAAAAAACAGTTGATGAATTGTATCGATTGTCAACCAGGGCCAGGCATGTCAAGAGCAGTGACATATTATTGGGAATTGAAGGTGCGGCAGCCAAGGTCTATTTTTCAAAGTTTGCTGAGCTGGTGAAGGCGGAGGAATACAAAAAAGACGTATCCTTTATCTTCAAAACTCGCAATCGCCGCCCACCCAGGGACCCCATAAACGCATTGCTGTCTTACGCCTATTCACTGTTAAACAAAGATCTGATGGTTACCCTCCTTGCAGTTGGATTTGACCCATACCTTGGCTTTTATCATCGGCCGCGCTACGGCCGGCCGGCCCTTGCTCTTGATCTGATGGAAGAATTCCGGCCCATTATCGCCGACTCTGTGGTTTTAACAGCTATTAATAACAATGAAATAACCAGGGAAAATTTCATTTTTCGAGCAGGAAGCGTAGCGCTTGATGGCGAAGGACGCAAGAAATTCCTTGCTACTTATGAAAGGCGTATGGACACGCTGGTTACACATCCGGTCCTGGGTTATTCTATCAGCTACAGAAGGGTTCTGGAATTGCAAGCGAGGCTACTGGGGCGTTATTTGAATGGTGAAATCAAAACTTATCCTGCTTTCCTTGTAAGATAAAACCAGATTGATCAAGGAGAAAAGATATGCGCAACCGTTATATAGTCTGTTACGACATTTCCGACGCAAAAAGATTGACGAGAATGTTCAAGAAAATGCGCGGGTTTGGTGACCCCCTGCAGTACTCCGTGTTTTCCTGTGAACTGTCAAGGCAAGAGAAAGTAATTCTAATTTCGGCCATAACGGACATTATCCATCACAAAGAGGATAGAGTGATGATCATTGACACCGGTCCGGTGAAGGGGCGGGGAAAAGAGGCTTTTGAATTTCTTGGGCGTTCTGTTGATTTTGAGGAATCGACTGCAGTAATAGTCTAGAAAGCTAGATTTTGACGTTCTTTGACAATAAAATACATATATAAGGCTCAAGTTTCCTGGTAATATAGGGATGCGAGAGGCTGTGTGGTGAAGAAAGAAGGAATGATTGGCCATATTTGATTGAAACCTTTGCAACTCAAGTGTTATTTGTATATAATTATAATAGAATTAATTGATGAAAATGGCCTTGAAAAGAGTACCTCTCGCATAATGGCCTATAAAGCCCTGTAAATACAGGCTTTAGCACGGGTACGG
>JAAYSV010000054.1 GCA_012518215.1 Bacillota bacterium | reverse complement strand
TCATATTTAGCTCAACCTTTCTCATCAGATTCACCTCGTTTTAATAAAATCAATACGAGGTAACTTTCTAAAAACCGGGACATTTTCCCTTGTCTTCTAATGGGACATTATCGCATGTGAATCACTCCGGGTTATGAGAGGCAGCGGATAGTGTTGACAACAAAGTCCTTATCTGGTAAGATTACTTTACCAAAAGAGCATATTGAAAAGTAGAAGCCCTGCTTCTCACCTTGGGACGTGCGTCGCGGCACAGTTGCCAGGGTAAAGGATGCCAGATTGTTTGGTAAAATTTGAAGAGCAGAGGTAGACACTGCTCTTATTTATTTTTAATGCCATGGAGGTGAGAGGTAATTAGCAGGAATCTGTTGGTTAATGAACAGATTAGGGCCAAAGAGGTTCGATTGATTGGAGTTGATGGAGAGCAGCTGGGAATAATGGATGTCGGGGAAGCTCTCAGGATCGCCATGCAGAAAAACCTTGATCTGGTGAATGTTTCCCCTCATTCAAAACCACCTGTATGTCGTATCATGGATTTCGGCAAGTACAAATACGAACAGAGCAAGCGTGAGAAGGAAGCGCGCAAGAACACGAAGGTAATTGTCGTCAAAGAAATCAAATTCAGGCCGGGGATCGACAAACATGATTTTGAAGTCAAGACAAGGAATGCCATCCGTTTTTTGAAAAACAACAACAAGGTCAAGGTAACGGTCATGTTTCGTGGTCGGGAGATCACCCACAAGGAATTTGGAAGGGATCTCTGCCGGAAGTTGGCCGCGGAGGTAGCTGAATATGGAACGGTGGAAAAAGAACCGCGCGTGGAAGGCCGAAATATGATCATGATCATTGCACCAAATAAAGCAAAATAAAGGGGGTAAGAAACGGTGCCCAAGATGAAAACTCATCGCGGAGCGGCGAAGAGATTTGCCCGAACAGGAAAAGGGAAAATCAAAAGGTTTCGCGCTTTCACCAGCCATATCATGGAAAAAAAGGGAACGAGGAGGAAACGCCGCCTGCGTCAGTCAACCACATTTGGCAAGGCTGATCGCAAGCGTTTCAACAAGCTTCTTCCCTATTAAAATATTGTCAGACAGTTTTGTGATCAAGGAGGTTTGATGGTTATGTCTCGAGTCAAGAGAGGAAACGTGGCCCGGAAAAGGCGTAAAAAGGTACTGAAGTTGGCCAAGGGGTATTACGGTTCAAAAAGCAAGCTGTACAGGGTGGCCAACCAGCAAGTGATGAAATCCTTGCATTATGCTTATCGTGACCGCCGGCAACGCAAAAGGGATTTCAGGAAATTGTGGATAACCAGGATCAATGCGGCTGCACGTGGCAACGGTTTGTCATATAGCAGATTTATCAATGGATTGAAGAAATCGGGTATAGAGATCAACCGCAAGATGCTGGCTGATCTGGCAGTAAGGGATAAAGATGGTTTTGACCAGTTGGTCAAGTTGGCCAAAGAAAAACTGTCATAACAGGGAAATACATGATGAACCCCTTCTGATGCATTCCGCCCTGTCGATATGGGCGGGAACAGGGAACAGGGAGAATATTTTTGAATCAAATAGCCAGCGCACGAAATCCACTGATCAAAAATTTCATGAAGGTTGTCGAGGGGAAGGGGCCAAAGGAAGCGGCCGAACTTCCCCTTGAGGGTGTTCACCTGATCCGGGAGGCCATCAACAGTGGTGTGTTTGTTGAACAATTCTTTTATGCCCCCGAAATAGTCAACCCCGAAATGTTGACGTCATTACTACACAGTCTTCCCGCGGATACCATGAAGATAGCTGTATCCAAAAAAATTTTCAAAGTGATTGCACAAACAGAGAATCCCCAGGGGGTGGCGGCTCTTGTTTCCTACCCCACGTTTGAACTGGAAAAGATTATCGCCAGGCCCAATCTATTGGGCCTGGTTGCTGATACGGTCCAGGATCCCGGCAATCTCGGGACCATGATCAGGTCGTCTGCAGCGGCGGGTCTCGATGCTGTATTTCTTACGCCGGGAACGGTGAGGTTGAGCAATCCCAAGATGCTGCGTTCGACGGCAGGCGCCTTGTTTCATGTACCGGTTCTTTTTACCGGAGATATCCATGCATTCTGGGTGCAGGTCAGGGCCCGGGATATTGCCGTGATCGGGGCTCATCCCCGCGCGGAACGGTATTATTTCGAGGAAGATTTTTGTCGGCCGTCGCTGATCGTTATCGGTAACGAGAACAGGGGGATTTCCAGGTCGGCACATCCCGTGGACAGCATGGTTAGAATACCTCTGGTTCCGGAAATGGAATCCATCAACGCTTCGGTGGCCGCGGGGATTATAATATATGAAGCATGGAGACAGAGAGCCGGTCAGGGCAGGTAGGACTGGTGTTACATGCTGTTTTGCACGGTTGTTTCCATGATCCTGAAAAAGAGTGGGTGTGATCCCGTCAGGGGAAGGTTGTTTTTCTGTTGCTTTTCTCTGTTCCGATATGATATAATCCAGAAGCAAGTATTAAAAGCCGAAGGGAAGTGGCTTAGCTTTGCTAAGCGCTAACTTGTTCTGGAGATTGTTTGAAAGAACCGGTTCCATCGTTGCCTATCTTATGTACAAAAAGCTTGCTGCTCATTAGGGGATATGGCTGGTCAACAAACCGGTTCGTGTCATCTGTTTCTCCGGTTTAGACAAGCCTCTTGGTATAAAATTGGTTAGCGGTCATATTATTTTCAAGTTTAACTTTCGCCCCGAGAGCGAAGGTTTTTTATTTTAACAGGAATTTTCACAGGAGGGGGTCAAGCTGTCTATACTGGATAAAATCGAAGAACTCAAAAACAATGCGCGTAAAGCGGTAAAGGAAACGGGGGATATCAAATCTCTCGAGGAACTGAAGATAAAATATCTGGGGAAGAAAGGTGAAATCACGGCGATTCTCAGGGCCATGAAGGGCCAACGGGAAGAGGTCAGGCCTTTGATCGGGAAAAAGGCCAATGAATTGCGGCGTGAGCTGGAAAAGCTGTTCGGTGAGAAGATCGAGGAACTCGATAACATAAAACGGGAGCAACGGTGGGAAGCGGAGAAGATCGATGTCACCTTGCCGGGAAATCGCATGAACAACGGCAAGAAACATCCGATAACGGTTATCATGGAAGAGGTAAAGGATATTTTTACATCGATGGGTTTTCAGGTTGCCGAGGGGCCTGAAGTGGAATCGGATTATTACAATTTCGAGGCGTTGAATTTCCCTCCGGGCCACCCGGCACGAGATATGCAAGATTCTTTTTTTATCACCTCCAGTATATTGCTGCGGACCCATACTTCCCCGGTACAGATCAGAGTGATGGAAGAAAGGAAGCCGGATATTCCGGTCAGGATCATTGCACCGGGCAAGGTTTTCCGGCGTGACGATGATATCAGCCATTCGCCGATGTTCCACCAGGTGGAAGGTCTGGCCGTCGACCGCGGCATAACTTTTGCCAATTTGAAAGGTGTCCTCCTTGCTTTTGCCCGGGAGATGTTCGGCCGGGAGCAGCAGATTCGCCTTCGCCCCAGTTTTTTCCCCTTCACGGAGCCGAGTGCGGAGGTGGATATCCTGTGTATTATCTGCGGGGGGGAAGGATGCCGGGTATGTGGCCAATCAGGTTGGCTGGAAGTGCTCGGCGCGGGAATGGTGCATCCCGATGTATTGAAAATATCCGGATACAATCCACGGGAGGTAACAGGTTTTGCATTTGGCATGGGTATCGAACGTATCGCCATGTTGAAATATGGCATCGATGATATCCGTTTATTCTATGTCAATGATCTTCGTATGCTCAAACAGTTGTAGAACAAGATGGTTGCAAGCATTACCGAAACGGTGAGAGAATCTGACGAGGAGGGCCGATATGAGAGTTCCGTATTTGTGGCTGAAAGATTACCTGCATGATCTGAATGTTACCCCCGAGGAGATCGCCAGAAGGCTGACGCTTGCCGGTGTGGAGGCAGAGACCGTTGATGACTTCAATCCGGGGATAAGGGGCGTGGTTGCTGGGGTAATAGAAAATATAAAAGCATTTCCCGGAAAGGATAATTTAACCATACTTTCCGTCAATGCCGGTGAACATAGTTCTCGACAGATTGTCTGCGGCGCGCCAAATGTAAAGATAGGCCAGCGGGTTTTTCTCGCCCTGCCGGGCAGCACCCTGCCCGGTGGCAGGCGTATCGAAGAAATTGAATTCCAGGGAGTCGTCTCCGAGGGGATGCTCTGTTCGGCAGAAGAACTGGGGTTGGATCTGGTTCAGGAAGATGATGGGATTCTGACCATGGACGAATATGTCCCGGCAGGGACCGACATGGTTGAATATCTGGAGATAGATGACCGGATAATCGTGCTGGATCTTACCCCCAACCGGGCGGACTGTCTTGGACTTATCGGCGTTGCCCACGAACTGGCGGCATTGCTTGGGGGTCGTGTCAGGATGCCCTCCGAACGTCCTTCCGAAAGCGATGAAAGAATTGAAGATATTGTTTCGGTGGAAATCAAGGATGAAATTCTCTGCCCGCGATATACGGCCAGGGTGATCCGTGATATAAAGATCAGGCCTTCGCCGTTGTGGTTGCAGGTTAGATTGCTTAAAGCCGGTATCAGGCCGATCAGCAATATTGTGGATGTCACCAATTATGTGATGTGGGAATACGGGCAGCCACTGCACGCATTTGATTATCAACTGGTCGATAACGGTACAATCATCGTGCGCCGGGCAGAAGAGGGCGAATCCCTGATAACGATCGATGGCGTGGAAAGAAAACTGGATACGGACAAACTGGTTATTGCTGACAGCGATAAACCCATAGCCCTGGCCGGGGTCATGGGCGGAGAAAATACGGAGATCTCCTTGCAGACGGAAGATGTATTGCTGGAGGCGGCCTATTTTGACCCCATTACCACACGGAAAACGGCGCGTAACCTTGGTTTGATATCCGAGGCCTCCCTGCGTTTCGAAAAAGGCGTGAACCCGGAAAGGATAGTGGGCGCCCTTGACAGGGCCGCGGGCATGATGTCGGAGTTGGCCGGGGGGAAAGTGACCGGAGGGATTGCCGATTGTTACCCCCGCACATTCGTTCAGGATGTTGTTGAGGTATCGCCTGAACGTGTGGAGCATATATTGGGTATCGGGATTCCCGCGGAACGGATGGCCGGCATACTGGAAGGATTGGGCTTCACGGTAAAGATGCCGGATATCGATAAACGGTGGATGGTCACCGTTCCATTTGGAAGGGCAGATGTAAAAATCGAGGAAGACATTGTCGAGGAGATAGCCAGACATTTCGGTTACGAGAATATCCCTGCCGAAATGCCGGAAGGCAAACTCATGGCCGGGCGGGAGACCCCGGAAAACAGAATTATCCATATCATCCAGGACACCATGCTGGGATGCGGTTTCTATGAAGCGATCACTTATTCATTCATGAGTGCGGATAACCTTGACAAGCTGGGTCTGGAGGCGGAAGATCCATGGAGAAATTGCATCCGGATATCCAACCCCATTACCGAGGAACAGGGAGTGATGAGGACGACATTGATCCCCGGGCTTCTGGAGGTATTGAAATATAATTGTGACCGCAAGGAAAAATCATCAATATTTTTCGAGATAGGATCGATTTTCAATGCCGATGAATTGCCCTTGAAAGACCTGCCGGGGGAAGAGCCCGTTCTTGCCATCATGGGCACGGGAAAGATCTCGGAGAAAAGCTGGAATACGCCCGATGAAGAAATAGATTTCTTTTTTATCAAGGGTGCCATCGAAGCAATATTTGACCGCCTCGGCGTGAAGGAATTTTCTTTTGTGAAGAGCAAGCTTCCGTTTCTGCAACCCGGAAGGGCGGCGGATATATTGATCGGCGATATAAAAGCGGGCATTCTGGGTATACTTCATCCCGATGTCGGTCGGAAGTTCGGCCTGAAACAGGACGTGGCGTTGGCGGAAATACTTCTGGAACCGCTTATCAGCGGGGCCAGATTGTTTAAAACTTTTGAATCACTGCCCAGGTATCCGGCCTCATTGCGCGATCTGGCAGTAGTTGTTCCCGGCGGGGTTGCCGCGCGAGAGGTGGAAGATTGTATAAGGGAAACCGGTGAAGGCATAGTGGAGAGCGTGGTGCTTTTCGATGTTTACGAAGGTGATCCCATACCATCGGGACATCGCAGCCTGGCCTATTCTATTGTTTACCGATCCAGGGAACGCACGTTGACCGATGAAGATGTGTCCACGATCCATACCCGGATCGAGAAAGAGCTGGGGAGGCGACTCCGCGTTTATCCGAGAGAATGAGGGGCAGGTAACGAAATTGCTGTTACTGTAGCTTGCAGGATATATTCATGTTTTAACGAATACTGTAAATATTATCTCAAGGCAGGTGTGCCCACCTTGGCTCAAGAGGAGAAAAAAAGGGTAACCATAAAGATCGTTGGTGACGAGTATACCATAAGAGGCACCGCTTCGGTCGAGCATCTCATGAAGGTTGCGGAATACGTCAACGAAATGATGTTAAAACTGGCTGATAACAATCCTTATATGAGCAAGCATATGTTGGCTACCCTGTGTTCAATCAATCTGGCCGATGAATTGTTAAGGCTGAAAGATGAATTTGATAAAAAAGAATTCATGCAACAACTGCAGATAGAACAAGCGAAATATTACTTTCAGGATGAAGAACTGGAAAGGGATGATCAAGGTTAACACGCTGGATTATATTATTATTCTGGTAATGGGTCTGTATTTGATCAGCGGTCTTCTTGACGGGTTGTTGAAACAGGTGGCCGGGGTTGTCGGATATGCAGTTTCTTTCCTGGGGGCACTGTACGGGAGCAAACCTCTGGGAATTTTGCTTACCGATATGCTCTCCTCCGGGGGTGCCTTTATCGAGGATTCCTCGCTGGGTGTGATTGATGAAGGAATTCCCGGTTTCGATTTCATTCCGGGGATGAGCACCATTGTCAGTGCGGTTTCTTTTGTCCTGCTGTTTATCGTCCTGCAGATCCTGATCGGTATTATCGTCAGGAAAATGAAATCATTCAACCGGGTGCCCCTGATCGGGCCGTTGAACAGGTTGGGCGGCATGGGCATCGGTGCCTTGAAGGGATTGCTTTTCGTCTTCATCGTACTGGCCGTCGTCTCCCTGTTACCCCTTGAATACCTGGGGGATCTTGTTGCCGGTTCGAAATTGGCTACGGCGATCAACCAGGTCATGCCCGGTCTATTCGAGAGAGCAAGGATTTTCTTTCTGGAACATTATCATGTCGTCATCAAATGACGGTGCATGAGTGTTTTCGTTGACCCCCAAATAATTTTCAAGGAGTTTTAAACCCGTGAAGAACAGGGAAGTTGCCGCTTATCTACAGCATATAGCGGAGCTTTTGATTTTAAGAGGAGAAAACCGGTACAAGGTTCAGGCGTTTCTACAGGCAGCCAGAACGATATCCCATCTCGAGGAAAGGGTGGAAGACCTGGTTGCAGAACGCCGCATACTGGAAGTAAAGGGCATCGGAAAAACTCTGTCCGGGATAATCGAGGAAATCGTCATCGATGGTGGGAGCAAATACCTGGCGGAACTGGAGGCGGAGGCGCCGGTCGAACTTCTGCCTCTCTTCAGCATGTCCGGCCTGGGGCCCAGGAACATATCATTGTTGATGGAAAGCCTGGATGTGAAAAACTTTGACGATCTTGAAGCTGCGGCGGAAAGAGGGGATATCGGGAGGATACCCCGTGTGGGAGCTTCTCTGGAAAGAAGTATTTTGAATCACCTGGAAAGGAAAGAGAGATTTGGCAGCAGGATCTTGCTCAACATGGCCACGGACCTGGTTCTGGAATTGCAAGCCAGGATCGGGAGGGTAGATGGAGTTACTTTCTTTTCGGCCACGGGCGAGACGCGGAGGGGGCACGAGGGTGTCAGTGAAGTTGGTATTTTGCTGGGTACCGATGGACAATTTGCCCCGGAAAGGTTGGAAGAGGTATTGAGGCCATATCCCCTGCTCAGGGAGATGGAACGGGTGGGGGGAAAGATAAAGATAAATTCTATTTACAATGTGCCGGTGACCATCAAATATGTTCCGGCAGAGCGGTACTTTGCCCGCCTTGTTCTTGAAACAGGTTCCGGAGAGCACATCCGGTACCTGCAGAAGAGGGCACGTGATCTGGGGTTTGATTGGGATGAAAAGGGGTTTTCACCCGGGAACGGGTATCCGGCTATCAGGTCCGAAGAGGAGATATATCGCATTCTGGATATGCCTTTCATACCTCCGGAGTTACGCGAAGACAATTCCCTGTTCGAGGCAGATGTGCTGGAGTTGCCATCATTGGTTGAAATCGAAGATATCAAGGGCGATCTCCACCTGCACAGTGACTGGAGCGATGGCCGCAACACCATTCCTGAACTGGTCGAGCGTGCCATCAGAAAGGGATATGAATATGTGGCCATCACCGATCATTCCCGATCCTTGAAGATAGCCGGCGGTTTGACAGAGGAAAAGCTCCGGGAGCAGGTGTCTTACATAGAGGAACTTCGTGGCATAGTCAACGGTTTGCATATTTTTACGGGGATCGAGGTTGACATTCTGGGGGACGGGACACTCGACTTTCCGGATCAGGTTCTGAAAGAATTGGATGTGGTAATCGCTTCCATCCATAGCGGATTCAAGCAGAGCAGGGAGGAACTGACCGGGAGGATAATGTCGGCGATGGAAAATCCTTACGTGGATATTATCGGGCATCCTACCGGCCGGCTGATCAACAGGAGGGATCCATACAGGATCGATATTGAACAGGTTCTGGATCATGCCATCAGGACGAATACAGCACTGGAGATAAATAGTTCCCCTGATCGTCTTGACCTCAAGGATGAACACATCAGGGAAGCGGTGTCCAGGGGGGTCCGGCTTGTCATCAACACCGATGCACACGGGATAAACGCCATGGACGACATGGTGTACGGGGTTATCACAGCACGCAGGGGCATGGCCGGCAGGGATGATATTCTCAATACACGCCATGCGAAATTCTGGAGAGGAAGTTTGTAAATGCCGTGGAGTGGAGCGAACCCCCTGAAGATCAATTTTTACGACAGGGATACGGTGGCGGTAGCCAGGGAATTATTGGGCAAGGTCCTGGTACACGACTCCCCGGACGGGGTAACAGCGGGCATTATCGTCGAGACCGAGGCATATCTGCATGATGATCCGGCATCACATACTTACAGGGGCCGTACGAAAAGAAATGCGGTGATGTTCGGCCCTCCGGGACGGGCATATGTTTATTTGATCTACGGAATTCATTATTGTTTCAACGCTGTCTGCCGGGAAGAAGGCTGCGGCGAGGCGGTACTGGTGAGATCCGTTCTGCCGTTTGAAGGACTGCTCCTGATGCAAAAAAGAAGGGGAAAGCAAGATCGGCTTTCAATAGCAAACGGCCCCGGAAACCTTTGCAAGGCGATGGGTATTGAAGGTATGCACAACGGAATTTCACTGGTGGAGCCCCCGTTGTATATTGTGGATGGGGACATGAATATTCCCGGGGAGGAAATTGTTGCCACCGGGCGGGTAGGCATTACCAGGGGTACAGAAAAGAAATTGCGTTTCCTTTACGTGGGCGATGAAGATCGTTTCCGGAAAGGAAGGGTCCTGTAAAAATGACAGTGCTGACAGAAAGAGAAATAAGATTGCTCGAATTTGATCAGATCAGGATGATGCTGGCTTCATTGACTGTCACCGCCATGGGAAATGAAGTGGCACGAACTCTCCTGCCGGAATCAGACCTGTACAGGATAAATAAAAAATACAGGGAGACAACGGAAGCTTGCGCCCTCCTGGTAAAAGATTTTTTGAAGATAAAGCCTGCGCCCGATATCCGGCTTGCCACAAGGAAAGCCGAAAAAAACGGTATGTTGACCGCTCCCGAGTTGTTGAAAGTAAAAATTTTCTTACGATCATGCCGTCATCTGCAAAACCGTTTGAAAAGGGAAGAAATCATGGAAATGGCTCCCACCATCGCTTCATTTTCTTTCCGCATTGACGGCTGTCCCGCCCTGTACCGGAAATTGGAATCCTGTGTCGATGATGGCGGTGAAATCCGTGATTCAGCCTCGCCCCTGTTGAGTGAAATAAGACATGTTCGGCTAGATTTGAGCCGCAGAATACAGGACAAATTGGAGGAATGTACAAGAAATCCCGGCTTGCGTCGATATCTGCAGGAACCGTTGATCACGATCCGCAATGACCGTTATGTTCTTCCTGTCAAACAGGAGTACAGGGCGCAGTTTCAGGGAATTTTCCATGACCAATCTTCCAGTGGGGCGACCCTTTACATTGAACCGATTTCCACCATGGAATTGCAGAACAAGTTTCAACAATATAAAAATATGGAGAAGAAGGAGATAGAAAAGATCCTGAAGGAATCGAGTATGCTGGTAGGCAGCAATGCCGGTTCACTTCGCAATGATCTGGCGTTGTATGGCTACCTCGACTTCGCAATGGCCAAGGGGAAATTGAGTTTTTCCATGGAAGGAATCGAGCCAAGGCTTGCAAGGGAACGACTTGTAGATCTGAGAGGTTCCAGACATCCACTTCTGAAAGAAAAAGCAGTGCCCATTGATTTCAAACTTGGGGGGGAAAATCGTATCATGGTCGTTACCGGCCCGAACACAGGCGGGAAGACAGTCACGCTGAAGACCGTCGGGCTGTTCGTGGCCATGGCTCAATCAGGACTGCATCTGCCTGTACGTGCTGGAACCGAAATAGGGGTGTTCGAGAAGATAAGGGTCGATATCGGCGATGAACAAAGCCTTGAACAGTCACTGAGCACTTTTTCGGCACATCTCAAAAATATCATCTCCATACTGGAGGAAGCAGGTCCACGATCACTGATCTTGCTCGATGAACTGGGGGCGGGCACGGATCCCTCGGAGGGGGCGGCGCTGGCCAGGGCAATACTGGCCAACCTCTATCGTAAGGGTTCCCTGGTGGTTACCACCACGCATATCAATGACCTGAAGATGTTTGCTCATCTCCAGGAAGGTATCCAGAATGCTTCCCTGGAATTTGATGTGGAAACACTGTCGCCAACTTTCCGCCTGCTGATGGGGGTACCCGGGAGCAGCAATGCCTTGATTGTTGCGGGCAAACTGGGATTGCCCCCGGCCATTATTGATGAGGCCAGAGGTTATCTGTCCCGTGAACATGAAGAGATAGAGGCGATTATCAACGACCTCAACATCGAGCAGAAGCGTTCCAGGCAGGAAGCAGAACAGGCGGAAGGTGAACGCAGGCAGGCGGAAACAATACGCCAACAGCTGGAAGAAGAAATGGAAAAGACAAGGGCCATGCAGGAAGAAGTTTTCGGAGAAGCCAGGAATGAAGCTGCAAGGATAGTAAAAGAAGCCAGGCAGAAGGCCAATGAATTGATCGGTGATCTTCAGCGGATTGTCTCCGATTCAAGGGCAGAAAAAGAAACAGGATCATTGAAAGATGCCGAAAAAATAAGAAGGTCGTTGCACGCTGCCATGGAGGATGTATTCGACACCGAAAGCGATCTTTCGGATATCGGTACAATATCAGGGGACGGGATCCGCTGTGGAGATAAAATTTACATCAAGAGCTTGAAACGGGAGGGGATAGTGGAATATTTGGACCTGCAGAAAGAGAGTTTGCAGGTACGGGTAGAAGACAAGATGATCGAAACTGTTTTCGGGGACATCAGACCAATGGAGCCTGGCAAGCATGAAACGGGGCAAAAAAGTTCGAATTTGCCGGGCTACATGCTTGACAGGGGATACGAAACGGTAGGCGACAGTATCGATTTGCACGGGTTTACCCTCGAGGAAGCCAGGGAGAAACTTGAAAAATATCTGGACAACGCTATTCTCAACAATTACAGGCAGGTGTTTGTAGTCCACGGGCGGGGTACAGGCCGACTCAGAAAGGGGCTGCAAGCTTTTCTAAAGGAACATCACCTGGTGCGGGGTTTCCGCGATGGCTACCCGGAAGAGGGCGATATCGGTGTTACCGTGGTAACACTCAAATGATGGGGCCGGGTATAGGGCGGATAAATTTTCCAGGGCATTGCCAGAAAATGAGTTTTGATAACAAAACGATTGTAAAGGCTCAACTCGGAAGGTGAGATCTGTTTGGTTTTGAAAGATCTGACAGATGACCATTGACTCGATCCGTTTTCGTCGTTTGATTTTACTCTCCAGCAATATATTTTGCCTTCTTCCAGCGGCGGGGTAACGGTTATCATCGTTATTTTAACTGTACCGTTGAAGACAATATTGCTGAAGTTCTCATCGCTGGCCACCTCCACGGTGTAAGATGTTGCTCCAGGCGATCCTCGCCACAACAACACGGGTGACAAGGCAACTTCCTTTTCTTTGCTGTTTTCAGGAAGAGAGAGGGTGGGAGGTGAAAGGGAGAGTTCCGCCGAAGGAACCTTGGCCCTGGCCGTGGCAGGTTCGGATTGGTTGTTCTGTTTATCCACCATGTACAGGAAATAAGTATATTCCGTATCATTTTTCAAATCACGCGCATCGGTGTAATGCAGGGTCCGGGCATCGACGGTGGCCAGCAAGGTGGATTTCTCGCTACTTGACCCCCTGTAAATTTTGAATTCTTTGATGTTCGTGGAAGAAGAAACCGACCAGGAAAGCGTTACCGATCTGGAAACGGGATTCCATATGGCCGCAAACGATGTTACTTTTTCGGATGGCCCGGTGTGGACGTTGCATTTTTCCTTGGGAGGTTTGTCTTCCGAATGTTTTCCAATATAAAAATATTCCTTTGTTACATCTTCATCCGGGCAGTAGGGTCCTTTAAGGAGGCCCGAGGCCTGGCATATTTCCACCTCGACGTGGTCACTGCATGTTTCCTTGGGAGCGGTCTGCGGTGTGAAAATTTCCTTGACCACGGTGTTTGCATCACGGCATACCTGTGTTGGTTTCAATCCGGACAATTTGCATATTTCCATGGTAACCAGGCCCGATGGGCGCCTGCTTTCGAAACTGATTTTTTCCAAACCCTCGAATGCTTTCCTGAAGACATCCCTGGTGATCGAGGTGGTAAGCCCATGTCCACCCCTGATCCGTCCCATGTCCTTGAAGTCATACCCCATCCATAGATATGAAATAAGATTGGGCGTAAAGGCAGCCAGCAGGGTATCGCGGTCATCATTCGTGGTGCCCGTTTTGGCGGCCACGGGGCGGTCAATGTACAGACGGTTACCGGTGAAAGTGGTGCGGTGGGTTTCCTCCAGTATGTTTGTTATCATGTAAGCTGTTTGCGGGCTCAACACTGCTTCTCCGGCAGCATTCTGTTCAAAGATAATTTCCCCGTTTCGGTCCTCGATACGGGAGACGGTGTGCAGTGGCTTTTTAACCCCCTCGTTGGCTATGGTTGCAAAAGCCTGGCACATATCCATGACGGAAATCCCGCTTACCCCACCCAGGGCCACGGATAGAGCACCGCGATCATCTTCCGAAAAGGAAGAGATGCCCATTCTTTCGGCATATTCCGTGCCTTTGCCCGGAGAAACCATGTGTAGAACGGAGACGGCGGGGATATTGCGCGACCACTTGATGGCCTCTCTTACGGTGATGGGCCCCCAGTACCTGCCATCCCAGCTCCGCGGTGCATAGTTCCCGATCTTTATTGGTACGTCGTATACGATACTTCCCGGTGCCAGAATCTTTTCTTCGAAAGCCGGGGCATAGGAAACTACCGGCTTGATGGATGACCCGGGTTGCCGCTTGCTGACAAAACGGAGAACTTCATCCTTGTTTTTACGATATTCACGCCCTCCTCCGAGGGCCCTGATAGCACCTGTTTGCGGGTTGGCGATGACCATTGCCGCCTGGGGCTGTGGAACGCCATTCTCTTCATCGATATAAGCCTTGGGGTAATCTTTGGGCAGTTTGTTGCCCGCTTCCTTGTAGGCGGCCTTGAACTTGTCCATATCGATGTATATCGTGGTCGGATATTTGTCCTTGCGTCTCAGGGTTTCTTCGACATGGGCTTGCAACTCTGTATCGAGAGTAGTGTAGATCTTGAGCCCCTGGGTGTAAATTGCATGATACGCTGCCTCCTTGTCGCCCAGGAGCGCAGTTTCGGAGAGGATCTTGATCAATTCATGATGGACAACATAATCGATAAAATAGGGATATGGGTATTCCCGGGTCTTCAATTCCCCGTACTTCAATTCTTCTTCGCGGGCAGACTTGGCTTCATCGGCGCCGATGTAACCCAAAGAACTCATCTTGCGCAGAACGGTTTTTTTGCGGTTTTGCGCTTTTTCTTCATTGATGAAAGGATTGAATGAGTTGGGAGCGCAAACAAAACCTGCCAGCATGGATCCTTCGGCAAGAGAAAGATCGGAAGAACTTTTGTTGAAATAGGTTTCTGCTGCTGCTTCTATGCCATATGCCCCGTTGCCGAAATAAATGGTGTTCAAATACATTTCAAGTATTTCCGGTTTTGAAAACTCCCGTTCCAGCTGGATGGAGAGCCATGCTTCCTGAATTTTTCGTTTCAATGTTTTTTCGGGAGTCAAAAAAGCGTTGCGGATGAGTTGTTGGGTTATGGTGCTTGCCCCCTGGGAGACCAGGTCTTTTTTGGTAATATTGACAACCAGGGCACGCGTTATCCCGATGACATCGACACCAAAATGTTTTTCGAAGCGTTCATCCTCGATGGCGACAAAGGCTTTGGGTACATACTCGGGAAGACTGCTGATGGGAACCACTGTACGGTTCTGTTCCTGATAAAGACGGGTTATTTCATTCCCTTTATTATCATAGAGATAGGATGTTTCCGCCGGTTTGAGCATCCGGGGATCAAAAGTAGGGGCATCCTTGACATAGGCGACCAACATGGCAGTGCCTGTACCAAAACCAAGAATAATCAAGAATGCAAGAACGGTAAAAATGACCTTCAGCGTTTTGTTGAATGATTTTTTCTGGGGAGATTTTTCTGCAGAAGTTGCATTTGATGCGCCTTTTTTCATTTTCAACTGCATCCTCCTTTTACAGAAAAAATGGTTGTCCTCCTCGTATGGCCATCACGATAAAAATTATAACACAATTGTTGGGAAGCACAACCTGAAAATATGTCAAGACAATATATCCATCTCGTGCCGTTCCAGGGTCCAGGCGTCTCCGCGACAGGCGGTTCTCTTGTCCCGGACAAAGAGAGGATAGATCTCGTTTTCGGAGAGGCGGAAACGTACGGAAGCCCCGATCCCTTGTTGTGTGTGTATCTCCTGTACCGCAAGTGTTTCCTTGCCCACGGAATCAAGGGCCAGCCGTGAATAAGCATCCATGGAAGGAATATATATTTCCAATCCATTCTTTTTTTGCAAAAGATGAGAAACCATATCAACCATATCACAAATGAACTCCTGAATGTTCGTAGTTTGAAACTTTATCCGGCATTTCTTTGCCATCAGGTCAATATCCTTTTTTAAAAAGCAAAATCTTGATGGGAGTTAATTATTATTAATAAATCCGATATAAGATACCAAAAATATGATTTATCAGTTAAAATATTATAGGGCGAGGCAACAATATCTCCTGCATGCGACACAGATAATTTCGAAGCCCGATCAAGGAGGGATATCATGGCTACCGATAAGAACAATGATCTCGCTACACTGGATCCCTTTTTTAACCCGCGTTCAATAGCTGTGGTCGGAGCTGGGAGGAATCCCAAGAAACCGAATGGTTTGACCATGGTCATGCTGGGTGTTTTCAATTATGAAGGGAAAATCTATCCGGTAAACCCGAAGTACGACGAGGTTTACGGGAAAAAATGTTATGCCAGTCTTGTGGAAATCGAAGAAGATGTTGATCTGGCCATCATTGCCGTTCGTGCAGAACTGGTGATGGGAGTGCTTGAGGATTGCGCCCGGAAAAAGGTCAAGGCGGTTGTAATCTTTACTTCCGGTTTTGCGGAGATAGGTAGCAGGGGGAAAGAAGAGCAGGAAAAAATAAGTGCATTCGCCCGGGAAAACGGTATCCGTATCCTGGGGCCGAATTGTCTCGGTATCAACAATTATTACAACGGGAGCATGGCCAGTTTTTTCTACAACATGCCCCAGGATTTTGTTTTTCCCCATTTGTTTTCTTTTATTTCCCAGAGTGGTGGGGTGGGTTGGATCGTTTACCAGGCCATCATTCAACTGGGGGTGGGATTCAATTATTTCATCAGCAGCGGAAATGAAGCTGACATCTCTTTTGCAGAGTTATTGAATTATCTGGTCAACAGGGATGAGGTGTCCATTGTTGGCGGATATCTGGAGGGGCTTTATCGCGAGGGGCCGTTGTTTATTGAAGCTTGCGAGCGAGCCATGCTTGATAAAAAATTGATTGCCATGTTGAAAGTGGGAAGAACACCGGAAGGGGCCCAGGCTGCTTCCTCTCACACCGGCGCGTTGGCCGGTGAAGACCGGGTTTATGATGCAGTTTTCAAGCAGAAGGGGGTAGTACGCACCGATACGTTCGAGGAGATGAGTGCGCTGCTGTCAATCTATGCTGCGGGAAGAATACCCCGGGGGAACAGGATCGGCATCATCACCGTTTCCGGAGGAGGGGGGGTCATACTGGCCGACAAATGCCCGGCATACGGATTGGACGTCGTTTCTCTCAGCGAGGAAACCCAGCAGGGGCTGCGCGAATATTTTCCCACTTACGGGTCATTCCGGAATCCGGTCGATCTGACCTCTCATATAACGATGATACCGGACCTTTTCCAGAAAACGATAAAACAGGTCCTGGAAGATCCTCTGGTGGATGTGGGTGTCTTCTTTTACAACATCGATATCCCCAATCCGGAGTCAAATAAAAAAATAATAGATGTTTACAGGCAGACGCGGAAACCTCTGGTAATAATGACTTTCCCCACACAGGATGATTATGGGCTGGCGATGATAGACGAACTGATCAAAGCGGGTATTCCGGTACTGCAACATATCCCCAGCGGCCTTCAAGCGATTGCCGATCTTGGCAAATGGTATGCACGCACCAATGAATTTGCTTCAACCCACAAGGAATTGCAATCTTACCGCCAGGCCTGCAAGTTGAAAGAAAAAAAGGAAATTTTCCCGCCGGGAAGGAAGGTTCTGACCGAGTCATTGGCCAAGCGCATCCTGGCCGGGTACGGCATTCCGGTTACAAGGGAGGTCCTGGTTGCAACGCCCGAAGAAGCGGTAAAAGCCGCTGAAAACATCGGATATCCCGTCGCTTTGAAGATTGAATCTCCCGACATTCTCCATAAATCGGATGCCGGGGGGGTATTGCTGAACATGAATGATGCGGAAGAAATTGAAAAAGGCTTTGCGAAGATAATGGAGCGGGCACGTCGCTACAGGGAGGATGCCTCGATCGACGGGGTCCTTGTTCAGGAAATGCTGAACCCCGGAATGGAAGTGATCGTTGGTTTAAAAAAGGATCCGGTTTTCGGGCCGATGATTTTATTTGGCCTTGGCGGGGTTTTTGTGGAGATCCTGGAGGATGTGTCCATGAAAGTTGCACCCCTTTCCATGAAAGACGCGCAGGAGATGATCGAGGAAATCAGGGGTTTTCGTTTGCTGAAGGGGGCCAGGGGGCAGCCCCCGCGTGATCTCGAAGCATTGACGGAGATATTGATGGGGTTGTCCGCATTGGCTCTCGATCATGCGGATGATCTGGAAGAACTGGATATAAACCCCCTGATCGTTTATGAAGAAGGACAGGGAGCTGTGGCTGCGGACGCGCTTATCGTTTTGAAAAAAGGGTGAGTCTGGCCCTGACCAATTTCATCTTCCAGAATGATTTCGTTCTCCATTCTGAAAAATGGCGAGCCAGAATGCCCCGTATCGGCAAGTAATCCGTTTGACAGGAAAAGGGGTGTCTCGAATTTCAACATCGAGGCATCCCCTTTCTGTTTTATCTGCGTCTCTCCGATCCCGGCCGGGTTATCTCCATTATAATGGCAAATCCTGAACATCTGCACCATTTCCCAGCTTTTGTTTTCAAATGGAAGGATATCAGTGATAATTGTAGAATATATTAAATAATCAAATAATAAAAGCAGGTGATATGTGTATGGGTTTTGAAACAATTATTGTCGAGAAGTCGGGTTATGTTGCCAAAATCATCTTGAACCGTCCTCATAGATTCAATGCTATCAACTCTACATTGGGTCTGGAAGTGAAGCAGGTTCTTGAAGAGATTGCCGAGGATGATGAGATAAGGGTATTGGTTATAACCGGCAACCCACGCATCAGGGAGAAAGATGGCAAGGAGGAAATCAGGTACTGTTTCTCTGCAGGATGGGATCTCTCGGAAACCTCCCCCGTCGAACCCATCGTGGAAATGCTGGCCAGTTATGAGAAGCCCGTCATTGCCATGGTAAACGGGGTTGCCCTGGGTGGTGGTTGCGAGGTCACGCTGGCCTGTGATTTTATTTTCGCTTCCGAGAACTCCGAGCTTGGCCTGCCCGAAATCAACCGGGGCCTGCTCCCCGGGTGGGGTGGCACCCAGCGACTCCCACGGAGGATCGGCCTGCCTCTGGCCAAGAAGATGATCTTGACAGGGGATACGGTGAATGGCAAGGAGGCCAAGGAAATCGGCCTGGCTGATGAGGTTTTGCCCATGGAAGAACTTGATGGCGCGGTAATGGCGTTTGCCGAAAAATTGGCTTCAAAGGCTCCACTGGGGCTGCGCAAGATCAAGTCAGTTGTGAACAAAGGGATGGATACAGATCTGGAATCCGGCCTGAAGCTGGAACAGGAAGCACTGGGTTTCTTGATGCAGACCGAGGATTTCCAGGAAGGGATAGCCGCTTTCATGGAAAAACGGGAACCCCAATGGAAAGGGCGCTAGCGGGGAGGATACAGTAATCCTGTTTAAAAAAATAAAAAGGAAAGGGATGTACAATGAAAGCTGAGGATGTAAAGAAAATTGCTGTAATTGGTGCCGGCGCGATGGGGCATGGTATCACGGCTGCCTTTTTAAGGGGTGGCTATGCGGTAACCATGCGTGATATAGAGCAGGAATTCGTGGATAAAGGTGTGGCCGGGATCAAGGACAGTTTCAACAGATTCAAGGATAGGGGTAGAATGTCAGAGGAGGAATACGAAAAGGCACTATCATCTCTGTCAACTACCGTCAGTATTGAAGAAGCAGTGAAGGATGCGGATTTCGTGATCGAGGCTGTTCCGGAAAAACTGGATCTCAAGCAAAGTGTTTTTACGGATCTTGACAAGTTTGCTCCCGAACAGGCTATCCTGGCTTCCAACACTTCCTATATCAAAATCACGGATATTGCCAAAGCGACCAACAGGCCGGAGAAGGTGATCGGATATCACTTTTTCAACCCGGCAGTGCTGATGAGACTGGTAGAAGTCGTCCGCGGCGAAAAATCATCCGATGAATCTATCCAGGTCGCCTATGATCTGGCAGAAAGCATCAAGAAGGTTCCCGTGATCGTGAAGAAGGATTCACCCGGCTTTATTTTCAACCGTGTCAATGAGCCGACCCTTCTGCTGCTTTCCAAGATTCTGGAAAAAGGTTCGCCTTCACCGGAAGAATTTGACGCAGCCTTCAAGGCCATGATGCCCATGGCTCCGTTCGAATTGATGGACTTTGCGGGTATCGATATCGCTGTGAACGGCATGATCTATTTTGCCAAGGAAATTTCCAAGGACTACGAGCCTTCCGAGGCGCTCATGGCCTATGTGAAAGCCGGTAACCTTGGAAAGAAAACCGGTAAAGGAATCTACGACTGGTCTACCGGTCGGCCTGAAATAGATCTTGACAAGGCCACATCACAGTACGATGCCAACCACCTGGTGGCCCTTCAGGTCAATGAAGCTACCAAACTCCTGGAGGAGGGTGTGGCTGACACCCCGCAGGAAATCGACCTGGCCATGGCCAACGGTGGGGGGACACCCATAGGGCCTTTCGCCATCGCTTCGGGGGTAGGTTACCCGGCACTTCTGGAGAAGCTTGAAGAGCTTTACAAGGAGTTCCCCATAGATGTTTTCAAGCCTACCGAGACGATGAAAAAGGGAGATATCCAGGTATAGCCTGTGTAACAGCAAGGGATGTTATTGCCCGGCATCATGCGGTGTCTGTGACCGATGATGCCGGGTTTTTGTATTCATGCGGAAGTGCATTTTCCGGGATGGTTGTTGAAAAAGCAGTGAATTGAACAGGGTATGAACGGATCTTGCAATCCTCAATTCTTGAAATCTGTCCCGGCGGTTTCTCCGCCAGCTTTCCTGGCGGCCACTTTCCTGTAAATAATGGTGGAACCGACGATCACGATGATGATTCCGGCGATGGCCAGATAGAATTGGGGAGAACTCAGGTCGAGTGAATCCCCCAGGAAAGTCCAGGCCACGATATGCGGCAGGTGACCGAGAATGGCACCGATCATGAATTTTCTGTAATTGATGTTCATGGTGCCGAGCAGGAGGCTGCTCAGATCACATGGAAATACGCCCGACAGTTTCAGGATGAAGCTCAATAGAACCTCGTTGCCTGTTTTTATTTCATCGATTTTCTTGACTTTGGGATACTTGGTTGTAAGCCTTTCCAGGAGCAAGCTGCCCGAGAATTTACCAATATAGTATGGAAGTGAAAGGCTGAGGACGACCCCGGCAAGGTTGATCATGAAGGCCGGTACGGGGTCATAGATTATTGCTACAGCAAGGAAAAATATTGGCAGGGGAATAAAGAGTGAGAATGATTTGATAACATAGATGGCGATGATCACGAAGGCTCCAAGCCATGGGTTCTTGGGTGTAAAATCTACAAGCTGCTGGTAGGTGGGGCGATATTTGAAAAACAAAAAAACTCCCGCGGCCACCATGAGTATCATCAGGACGATCGATACTTTCTGCAAGATTTCGGCTAGACTGGTTCTGTTTTCTTTGTTTTTTACCATTCGGGCATCACTCCTTCAAACATATGATATATTAATTCGATCCAATATAGAAGGGCATGGGAAAAATATTGCCGTAATTTCATTTTGTTTTCAAGCCCCAGCGGTATCCTGCATCAAAAGCATCCGTATTCATGGGCAGAAAATTTGCCGGGACAGTGTCCCCAAGAGCATTTTTCCAACTTTCTGCAGAAAAGGGGAGCATGCTGGCAAGGATGCCAACCAGGAAGACGTTCAAGACCCTCTTGTTTTCCTTGACCGATTCTTCCTGTAGCCCGTTGACAAAGCAAGCCTGGGGAAAACGGTCTTCAATTTTTTCCGGAATGTTTTCCGGATAGAGTTCCCGCCCGGCAAGAACGGATGGCGGAGCCAACGCCTGGGTGTTTATGATCAACGTGGTGTCGGGGCGCAGGAGATGAAGATAGCGCAGGGCCTCCAGTTGTTCAAAGGCTAGCAGGTAGTCCACACTTCCGGCGGGAATCAGCGGTGAATAGACCCTGCTGGCGATCCGCACATGGGTGACGACACTGCCTCCCCGTTGTGCCATACCATATGTTTCAGCAGTTTTTACGTCCATACCCTCATGGAGGGCCACTTGTGAGATAATCTTTCCGGTGAGGATGGTTCCCTGGCCCCCGACACCGACGACCAGAATATCAATCTTTTTCATGTCCCCGGTTCCCACCTTTCTTCCGTATTCCGATAGCATCTCTCTTGCAAAGTTGTCGGCAGAGGCCGCAACCTGTGCATGTGCCAGGATCGATAAGGGCTTTCCCGTCCAGAAAACGTATAGAAGGGCAGCCTGGCTGCAAGCAGGCTTTGCAACCATTGCATTTTTCGGGATCTATGTGCAAAGGGTCGGAGGAAGTTCTGCTTTTCAGAATGCATGGCCGCCGATAGACTATCACGGAAAGTTCCCTGCTTGCTACTTCTTTTTCAATTATCCGGCGCAGTGTGTCCAGATCGGAGGTATCCGTCTCCACAACCCTTTCTATTCCCAGGCCGCGGCAGAGGGCGGCAATATTCACGGCTTTGTTTTTTTTCCCCTGCAAGGTTGTCCCTGTACCCGGATGTTCCTGATGGCCGGTCATTCCGGTGGTGCTATTGTCAAGGATGATCACGGTTATCGAAGAGTCATTGTAAACGGCATCTATGAGGGGGGTAATTCCCGAGTGCAGGAATGTTGAATCGCCTATAACAGCCACTGTCTGCATGGATGTTCGGGGGTTGGCTTTTTCCATCCCGAGGGCCATCCCGATGCTGGCTCCCATGCATACGCAGGTATCCATGGCTTGAAGGGGATAGAGGGCGGCAAGGGTATAACAACCTATGTCGCCGACAATACGCAATTTCAACTTTTTTAAAGTATAGAAGATTCCACGATGCGAACAACCCGGGCAGAGTATCGGTGGACGCTGGGGGATTGTTTTTTCCGGGGGGGCTTCGGCGGAAGCAGGATTGACATTTTTTTGAAAACGGGAAATTCTATCATGGATGATTTCCGGGCTCAGTTCGCCGATCGGCGCAAAAAGGGAATATCCCGATATACGGATGCCATGTGCTTTGATCTGTTCCGCCATGAAAGGATCAAGTTCCTCGATCACCAGTATTTTTTCCACCTCGCTGCAAAATTTCTCGATCAACTTTACAGGAAGGGGGAAGGTAAACCCCAGTTTCAGTACCGGAAAGGAAGGAAAGGCTTCCTTGACGTACTGATAGACTATTCCAGAACAGATGATGCCTATTTCATTGCTGGTGCCTGTTTCTATACGGTTGAAAGGTGATTTTTCTGCCTCGTTCGCCAGGGCAAGAAGCCGTTTTTCAACGAAAGGATGCCTCTGGCGTGCAAAACCGGGAAGCATCACGTGCTTGGCCGGCTTTTTTTGATATTTCCTATTTCCCGTTGTTGTCCGTTCACCAAGTTTCACCACGGTGCGGGAATGGGAGATGCGCGTGGTTGTTCTGAGCATCACCGGGGTGTCATATTCCTCACTTATGTCCATGGCAGCGATCACGAAATTTTTTGCTTCCTGACTGTCGGAGGGTTCCAGCAGCGGTATTTTGGCAAAACGGGCATAGTGTCGGTTATCCTGTTCATTTTGTGAACTGTGCATTCCGGGGTCATCCGCGCTAACCAGGACCAGGCCGCCACCGACACCGATATAGGAAAGGGTCAGAAGAGGATCCGCGGCGACGTTGACACCTACATGTTTCATGGCAGCGAGGACCCTTGCTCCTTCAAGGGAAGCACCGATGGCCACTTCCAGCGCCACTTTTTCGTTCGCGGACCAGTTACATTCAATCCCTGGATAGCGGGCCAGGCTTTCCAGTATTTCCGTGCTGGGGGTTCCGGGGTATGCAGTGCCCACGGTGACACCGGCTTCAAAGGCACCTCTGGCAATAGCTTCATTTCCCGTCATGATCTCTCCGGTCATGGAAGTGTTTCATCTCCTTCAACTACAAAGACACGTTGGCTCTTGCCGGTTGTACGCTGCAATGTTTTTGGATCCATCAACTTGACTCGGGGGGAGACGGATAGAGAGGAACGGAGGCTGGAGCGGATATTGTTTTCCAGAAGCTCCATCACGCGGAAACTATCTGAAAACCCTTCCGGCGCCAGTTCCACCTGAACTTCCAGATCCCTGTTGATATCTTTGTCCCTGTATACTATCAGGCGATAATGTGACGACACCTCGTTGAACGTGGCCAGTACCTCCTCGATCTGCGAGGGGAAGATATTTACTCCCTTGAAGATAATCATATCATCTGTGCGGCCGGTGATGTGACCCATCCTTTTCAAGGAACGGCCGCATTTGCACGGTTCGGTGATAAAGCGGGTTATATCCCCGGTGCGGTAACGTATTACGGGGAATCCTTTTTTGAAAAGAGGGGTGAGTACCAGTTCCCCTGCCTCCCCGTCGGGAAGTGAAAGTCCCGTCTCGGGGTCTATGATTTCGGCCAAGAAACAATCTTCAAGAATATGCATCCCATCGAGCTCTTCACATTCACCGGAAACTCCGGGGCCACCCACCTCGGTAAGGCCGTAGTTGGAAGTGGCTCTGATTTTCCATTTTCGTTGAATTTCTTCCCTGATCAGGTCGGAACAGAGTTCACCGCCGAAGAGTCCCAGGCGCAGGCCAAGACTGGACGGTTCTATCCCTTTTTCCAGGGCCACCTCGGCCATGTAGAGGGCAAAAGAGGGTGTGCTGACAAGAGCAGTGGTGCGGAAGTCTTTCATCAGCATGAGCTGTCTTTCGGTATTGCCACTGGAAAAAGGGACCACCATGGCTCCCAGTTTTTCCAGGCCATAATGAAGCCCGAAGCCCCCGGTAAACAGTCCGTAACCAAAAGAAATCTGGACTGTATCTGCGGGTGTGACGCCGGCCATCACGCATATGCGGGCCACCGTTTCTGCCCAGGAGGCGACATCGCCCTTCGTATATCCCATCACGATGGGCTTGCCCGTGGTACCGGAGGAGGCATGAATGCGCACTATCCTGTCCATGGGGACGGCGGCCATTCCATAGGGATAGCTTTTGCGCAGGTCAGCCTTGGTGGTAAAAGGCAGTGATTTCAGGTCATCGATCTTCTTTATCTTCTTTGGATCGATACCTTCTTTTTTGAAATATTCTTTGTAAAACGGGCTTCGGGAAGCGTGTTTTACGATGGCAGAGAGTTTATGTTCCTGCAGTGCCAGAAGGTCGGCCGCTGAAATATAATCGTTTTCTTGCCACTTCTGCATGTGTGTTCAACTCCCATCTGCATGAATTGTTTGGTCTGCCTCAAAGGGAATAGATTCGCTTGCCGTCCAGAACGTTGACGTTCTTTTCCCTGAGGATCTTTACCGCTTTCTGCGCATCCTCGAGACGCATCAGGATCAGCGCATCCTGGGCAGGTTTTTCCACAAAGGAATAAAGGTATTCGATGTTTATCTTTTCTCCCTCAAGATATTCGAGAATCCGGGCCAGGCCGCCGGGATGATCGGGAACTTCGATGGCGACCACTTCTGTAACGGTAACGATAAAACCTTCTTTTTTCAACACTTCGAGTGCTCTGTCCGGATCATCGACGATGATACGCAATATACCGAAGTCCGAGGTGTCGGCGATTGTAAGGGCACGGATGTTGATCTTGTGTTCTCCCAGGACCTGCGTTACTTTTACCAGCCGCCCACATTTGTTCTCCAGAAAAATTGATATCTGCTTGATCATTTGAATTCCTCCTGTAATTTGGTTTGGTGAAACGCACGTCAATCACTTGAAAACCCTGCGGTCTATCACGCGCTGCGCTTTTCCTTCACTGCGGTGAATGGTCTTTGGTTCGACAAGCTTGATCTTTGCCGTGATGCCGAGCAGGTTGTTTATTTCCCCGCTGATCACGGCTTCCAGTTCCTCCAGGCCCCTGACCTTGTCGGAAAAAAGCTGTTGGGAAACTTCCACCTGGACTTCAAGGGTATCCAGAGCACCGACCCGATCAACGATGAGCTGATAATGGGGTTCCGTCTGGCCGATATCCAACAAAATGCTTTCTACTTGCGAGGGAAAGACATTCACACCCCTTACGATGATCATATCATCGGTTCTTCCGGCGATCTTGGACATCCGCGCATGGGTACGCCCGCAGACACAGACCCGCCGATTTATCGAGGTGATATCACCGGTTCGGTATCTGATCATGGGCAGGGCTTCCTTCGTGATGGTGGTGAGAACAAGTTCGCCCGTGGTACCATCGGGAAGGACTTCACCGGTGAGAGGATCTATTATTTCAGGAATAAAATGGTCTTCATGGATGTGCAGGCCATCCTGGACATAACATTCACTGGATACGCCCGGTCCGATAATTTCGCTCAAACCATAGATATCATAGGCATCAATATGCAATTTTTGTTCCAGCAATTCCCTCATACTGTTGGACCATGGCTCGGCACCGAAAAGACCGGATTCAAGATTCAATTCTTCGGGTTCTATATTCATCTCGGTAATGGTTTCAGCGATGTTGAGGGCGTAAGAGGGGGTACAGGCCAGCAATGTTGTTCCCAGATCCTTCATCATGCGCACCTGACGCTTTGTCTGTCCGCCGGAGATAGGGACGACCGTGGCCCCGATTTTCTCGGCCCCGTAATGTACTCCCAGACCGCCGGTGAAAAGGCCATATCCATACGCAATATGGATGACGGAATTTTTGTTGCCACCGGCACTGACCAGCGTGCGTGCCATCAGCTCTGTCCAGATATCGAGATCATGCCTGGTATAACCGGCCACGACGGGAATTCCTGTCGTGCCGGACGAGGAATGAATGCGCACCACTTCGTTGAAATCCGTGGCAAACAGCCCGAAAGGGTAATGCTCCCGCAGGTCATCCTTGTGTGTAAAGGGGAGGATGGCGATGTCTTCCAGCTGACGAACATCACCCGGTTCCAGGCCCTTGCTGTCGAAAGATTTCCTGTAATGGGGAACCAGCCGGTAGACTCTTTCAAGGGTATTTTTGAGGCGAATGTACTGCAACAAATCGAGTTTTTCTCTATCCATCATTTCATGTTCCGGGTTCCACATATTTTTTTTCTCCTCTTCCAGATAATTTACGGCGATCCGTTCCATACAGCATCCCGAAATAATTACACATCTTATTTTAACAGATTTCAAAAACAATTTCGGGTTTTATTGTATTTTGATGATTTATGTTATAATTTTGGAGGTAAAGGAGGGGTCATGAAGCGTTTACGGCTGGTCTGGGGGGACTTTTTCACGATCATACTTTTCCTTCTTGTCGGTCTGGGGGGCCTCTATTTCAATCTTTCCGGCAGGAACAACGCGGATCTGAAATATCTGAGGATTTATGTTGAAAACAATATGGTGGAAGAAAGATCATTGACAAGGGATTATGAGGATCTGGTCACCATAAATTTCGGGCCCGGGAACGAACATGAAGCGATGATAGAGATCCGCAAGGGCAAGGCAAGGATGCTTCCCCTGGACAGGGATCTTTGCCCGCGAGGTATCTGTTCGCATACGGGCTGGATCGAACATCATGGCGAAAGTATCGTCTGCTTGCCAAATCGAATCATGATTGTTATTCATATCCCCGCAGGGCCAGACCCCGATTATGACATTATTGCCCGTTGAAGAAGGTCTGCGAACCTGTCTGGAGCCCGGAACGGATTGATATCTATTTTTTGCTTTCAAGGATTACCTGAACTTCTTCCGTCAGGCGGTCCATCCGCTGTCTGGCTTCGCCGTAGTTTTTGCCGTTGGTAGAATAGTAGATCTTGAACTTGGGTTCGGTTCCGGATGGCCGGACGCAGAACCAGGAACCGTCTTCCAGATCAAAAAGGATTGCTTCCGTTCGGGGAAAAGGAAGATCCCTGGTGGCCATGGTCCGTGGCTCGATGGCTTTGCCTTTCATGAAATCTTTCTTTTCCGCGACTGCTATACCGGCAATCCTGTCCAGGTTCACCTCGGACAGAACACGGATCATCTTTTCGGCCTCGGCAGGATTCTCCAGTTCGATGGATTGAAGTTCCTCGATAAAATAACCGTATTTTTGATTGAGCTCTTCCAGTACATCCAGGAGAGATTTGCCTCGAGACCGATAATAAGCGGCCATCTCGGTGATCAGGGCGGCAGATATCACGCCATCCTTGTCTCTTACAAAAGTACCGGCCAGGTAGCCATAACTTTCTTCATAACCGGCGATGAATTCCCTGGTTCCGCTTTCTTCAAATTCTTTGATCTTCTCACCGATGAATTTGAAGCCGGTAAGGGTTTCAATAGTTTCGATACCGTAGTCAGTGGCAATCACTTTTCCAAGGTTTCCGGTAACAATTGTTTTTATAATGACACCGTTGGAAGGCAGGGAATGATCCTCTTTCATCCCTTGCAGGAGATAATTGACCAGCAGAGCCCCGATCTGGTTGCCGTTGAGGAGGGTATATTCCCCGTGCTTGTCTTTCACCGCGCACCCGACCCGGTCACAGTCGGGGTCGGTGGCCAGGATTATTTCGGCATTTTCCTTTCTGGCCAGGGATAGCGCCATGGTAAAAACTTCCCTGTCTTCGGGATTGGGCGTTTTTACCGTGGGGAAATCGGGATCAGGCGATACTTGCTCCGGAACCATGAATAGATGCCTGTATTCGAGTTCTTCCAGTAGCCTGGGGATAAGGGGATAACCTGTTCCATGCAAGGGAGTGTAAACAATGCGAAGATCCTTGTTGCCTTCGTGGCGGCATAGCGTTTTTACATTTGCCAGATAGAGGTCATCGATCTCCTTACCCACGGCGATGAGAAGTTCTTTCCGCTCCGCTTCATCACGGGAGATATGTTTGACATCATCAAAAACATCCACCCTGGCGATGTATTCGGTCAACTTTGCAGTCAGGGAGGGAACTGCCTGTCCCCCGTCACGGCCATAAACCTTGTAGCCATTGTAGCGGGAAGGGTTATGGCTGGCGGTAATGACGATACCGGCCAGGCAACCAAGTTCCCTGATGGCAAAGGAGAGCAGCGGGGTGGGCCTCAGCTCCTCGAAGAGGCAGGCTTTGATCCCGTTGGCACAGAGGACAAGGGCCGCGTCCTGGGCGAATTCCCTGGAAAAATGGCGTGAATCGTAGGCGATGGCCACTTTTTTATCCGGCTCTTCCGGATAGGTGTCATTGATGTAGTTGGCCAGTCCCTGCGTGGCCCGGCGGACAACAAAACTGTTGATGCGGTTGGGCCCGGCACCGATGATGCCCCTGAAACCCCCTGTCCCGAACTGGAGTTCCGAGGCAAAACGGTTTTCTATTTCTTCCGGGTCATCACCGATGTCCAGAAGCTCCTTTTTTGTCCGTTCATCAAGCCCGGGATGGTTGAGCCATTTTTCATACATGGTTTGAAAGTTGTTCCTTGCAGGGGAATCATTTACCGTGCCGGGATTGTTGACACGGTCATAATCATCCGAAATGCGTTCAATATCATCTTCACCCAGGTAACTTCCGTTCTGGACCTCGACGATCTGGACCATCTCCCCGGTGGTATTTTCCAGCCGGTGCAGGCTGCCGATCGGGATAAAAATGCTTTCGCCCGGCGAGAGGTCATGCACGCTCTCGTCAAGGGTTACACGGGCAGTCCCGTTGACCACCACCCAGTTCTCGGAACGGTAACGATGTCGTTGCAGGCTGAGCCGATGCCCGGGGTTGACGATGATGGTCTTCACCTGGAAGCCCTCACCGTCGGCAATGACCGTGTAGCTGCCCCACGGGCGGTATACGGTTCTATGTATGGAAGCTTCCTCTGCATCTTCTTCCTTGAGTTTTTCCACAACCGTTCTAACATCCTGTGTTTTATCTCGATCACAGATCAACAGGGCATCGGGGGTGTCAATGACGATCATGTTCTTCAATCCGATGGTTCCGACAACCCTGTCGGGGGATATAACCAGCGAACCGGTGGTATCGACATCATGCACCCGGCCCTGAAGTGCATTCTTGTTTTCATCATGGGTGAGCATATGGTAATATGATTCCCAGCTTCCAACATCGCTCCAGTTGATATCAGCAGGGATAACTGCAATCCGTTCTGCTTTCTCCATGATTCCATAGTCGATCGATATCGAGGGCATCTGTTCGTATATTTCGGGCAGATTGCTGAATTGCTCGAGATCCAGCCGGTCCAGCAGATCGGCAATTTCGGGGAGATGACGGCGGAATTCATCCATCAGTGATGGAACATGAAAGACGAACATTCCGCTGTTCCACAGGTAACGTTCGTCTTGAATGAATTTGCGCGCGTTCTCCAGGTCAGGTTTTTCTACAAATCTGTCAACCAGACAGGTGGAAGAATCGAGAGGGTCACCGCAGCAGATGTAACCGTAGCCGGTTTCAGGTGCATCCGGACGGATACCGAAGGTTACCAGGCCATATCTGGCTGCGGCATGGCTTGCTTTTTCAAGCAACTCCACGAATCGTTCATCCGGTTTCACATAGTGATCCGAGGGGAGGACGGCCATCACAGCTTGCGGATCCCTTGCATTCAGGAACCATGCGGCAAGCCCCACCGCGGGGGCGGTATTGCGGGCTTGCGGTTCACCTATAACGGTAACGGCCTGTTTGTCATTGCGGCCAAGGACCGTGGCAAGGTCACTTTTCTGGTTCTCGTGGGTCACGACGATGATCTTCTCTTCGGGCACCAGGGTGTTGACCCTGGCGACTGTCTGCTCAAAAAGACTTCCGGTTCCTTCCGAAGCTACTTGCAAATGGTATTTGGGATACTGTTCCCTGCTTAACGGCCAGAGGCGTGTTCCACTGCCGCCAGCCAGTATGACAGCATACATTTTATGTAACTCCCTCCCCAGATTTAGTTTTTCCATCCTATCGCTTTTAAATTCAAACTATATCCACCTGACGATCCCTGGTAGTAATGGTAAGCTATTCTGGGCATTAATTCAACAGGAGTGTATCGCCTCGTGTGCAATTGGCATGTGGTCAGGTACAATTATTGCTTCGCAGGCCAGGCCGGATTGTCGTTCGTTCCGGAAACCTGGCCAGGGAATGGACCGTTGCAGGATTTTCGAATTGCTTGAGTCCGGAAAAGTTTGCAAGATACAGGGATCGGATTTTGGAAACGGTTTCAATCATGAGTTCTTCAATTTGACTGATAAATCCTCCTTCCTGAACATACAATATTTTTAAAACGGCCTGCCATGCCCGTTTTCTATTTCTTGACAAAGAAAATAAAGGTTTATATAATTGCATTAGTTTTTTTCAGGAGGGACAACTTTGTTTCTTGATCTTGGCTTGCTCGAGAATGAACCCCTGAAAGTGTTCAATATTTCTTTTGAAAAAGATCCTGTTGAATTGGGGTGGGTCGGAAGAATCAATGGTGACACAGACAGCAGACTGACGATAAACATGGAAGCATACTACAACCGTGGGGCTGTCTATATCTCGGGGACGATGGAGGCGATCTATCAGGCGGAATGTTCGTGCTGTCTGGAGCCGTTTGAAAAAAGAATGAAATCCTCGTTCCAGGAGGAGTTGAGCCTGCATTTGTCCGGTGGTGAAAGGGAGGCATCCATGGAAGACCTGGAAGAAAGCCTTCCGGTCAAGGGTGGTCTGATTGATCTTGGGGAATATTTCAGGCAGTTGTTCGAGTTGTCCAGGGGATTGAATGACCTCTGCCGTGAAGATTGCCTGGGGATCTGCCCCGTCTGTGGGGAAAATCGAAACAAAATCAGATGCAAATGCGAGAAGGAGAATGTCGATCCGCGTTTTTCCATCTTGCAGGATTTGAAAGATAAATTGGATAAAGAAGAAAACAGTTAGGAGGAGTAAGATGGCTGTTCCAAAGAGGAGAACTTCCAAGGCCCGGCGGGACCACAGGCGTGCCCAGAAGAAGTTGAAGGCAGTACAGCTGGTGGAATGTCCCCGTTGTTTCGAATTGAAACTGCCCCACCGCGTCTGCATGAAATGTGGTTTTTACAAGGACAGAAACGTCGTAGAGATCGAAGGTTGATAACCTCGCATAACCATTCCGCCTGAAATGCGCTTGCTTCCTGAAAGGGCAGTTTATGGCGGTATTGTTTTTTCTTTGACTCGATTGTTACTTGATTGTTAATGAAATGGATGGAGGTAGCAATATCTTTTGGTCAGGATAGCCATTGATGCCATGGGGGGCGATAACGCTCCGGGGGAAATTGTCAGGGGCGCCGTGGAGGCTTTGTCACGGGATCAGGGCCTGAAAATAATATTGGTCGGGCTGGAAAAAATGATAAAGCCACTCCTCCCGGGTGAGGGGATCCCAGGAAACAGGATCGAGGTGGTCCATGCACCGGAAGTTATTACCGGCGATGATACCCCCGGTATTTCCATCCGCCGCAAAAAAGGGGCCTCGATGGTTATGGCTCTTGAAATGGTTCGTGGCGGTGATGCCGATGCGATTCTAAGCGCGGGAAATACAGGGGCGTTGATGGCCGGGGGCCTTATTTTTCTGGGAAGGATTCCAGGGGTGTCCCGTCCGGCCCTGTTGACCACTTTCCCCGTTTTTGACGGTGAACCGGCGGTTATCCTGGACGTTGGTGCCAACATGGATGCCCGTCCTGAACAGATGCTTCAATATGCATTTATGGGCAGTGCATACGCCCGGCAGGTTCTAAAAAGGAAAAATCCGAAAATATCCTTGCTCAACGTGGGTGTCGAAAACAACAAGGGTAACGAGCAGGTCAAAAAAACATACGAACTGTTTGCCTCCCATGTGGAAAATTTTGCCGGTAATATTGAACCCTATGGTATCTTTGAGGGAAACACGGATGTGGTC
Source organism: Bacillota bacterium (assembly GCA_012518215.1). Classification (NCBI taxonomy): domain Bacteria; kingdom Bacillati; phylum Bacillota; species Bacillota bacterium. The sequence continues at coordinate 21,556 of JAAYSV010000054.1, read as the reverse complement.
GTCTGCGATGGCTTCGTGGGAAACATCTTTTTAAAAACAGCCGAAGGAATATCCAGAGGAATCTTTGAAGGGTTGAAAGAGCAATTCATGCAGAATATGGCCAGCGAAAACGAGGCGCGCGCTTTATTTTCATCCTTCAATGCTTTTCGCCTTAAAATGGATGATGTGGAGTACGGCGGAGCACCTCTTATCGGTGTGAAGGGAATCTGCATAAAGTGCCATGGTTCATCGGGGCGGAGGGCAATAATGATGGCCATCAAAAACCAGGTTATTCCTTCGGTCAAAAACAGGGTTAACGATGTGATAGAGGAATCCATAGCCGGGTTGAAAATTGACTGGAAAGGGTTCTGATCATGCCAGGTTTATTAAAAACGGCGATAACATCGGTTGGCGTATCTCTGCCGGAGAAACGTCTAACCAACTCGGATCTTGAAAAGATGGTGGAGACAAGTGATAACTGGATCGTTTCCCGCACCGGAATCAGGGAACGGCGTATTCTGGGAAAGGAACGGGCTGCATCGGATCTGTCCGTGGATGCAGGTATGCAGGCTTTGAAAGGGACGGCATTGAATGCGGAGGAAATTGACCTGATCATTGTCTGTACAAGCACCCCCGATTTTCCCGTTCCTTCAACAGCATGCGTGGTGCAGGATGCGATGGGTGCGACCAGGGCGGCGGCCTTTGATCTGAATGCCGGGTGTACCGGATTTGTATATGGCCTTGCTGTTGGCAGGCAGTTTGTTGAAAGTGGCACTTGCGAAAATGTCATGGTCATCGGGGTTGATATTATCAGCCGGATCGTCGATTGGGAAGATCGGGCTACCTGTGTCTTGTTCGGGGATGGCGCCGGTGCGGCCATCCTGCAACCCACGAATGCCGGGAGGGGCTTTCTCGCAACGGATTTGCGTTCGGATGGGAGCGGGGCGGAGATGCTCATTGTGCCGGCCGGGGGATCCAGATTGCCGGCTTCCGAGACGACGGTGAAGGGGAAGGAACATTTCGTGAGGATGAATGGAAATGAAATTTTCAAATTTGCGGTTCGCGTCATTGAAGACATAACCGTCAACCTGCTGAAGAAGGCCGATGAAGAGGTGGAAAGTCTCGATCTGTTGTTTCTGCACCAGGCCAATTCCCGCATTATCGAAGCGGCGCGGAGAAGGTTGGGGTTGCCCGCGGAAAAAGTGCCGATCAATATAGATCGGTATGGCAACACTTCGGCGGCTTCCATTCCCATATCGCTGCATGAAAGTGTTGAAGATGGAACATTGAAGAAAGGTGATCTCGTGGCCATGGTTGCTTTTGGCGCAGGGTTGACTAGCGGTGGTGTCCTTCTTGAATGGTAATAATTTTGCAATCGGTGGTGGCATAATATTTTATACTGCGGATAACATTAAATCTAACGCCATGGTTTCAAAAAAGGAGCGTTGATGAAGTGGGAAAAGTGGCTTTTCTTTTTCCGGGGCAGGGTGCCCAGTACATAGGGATGGGTAAGGATTTCTACGATGAATACGATGTTGCCCGTGGGATATTCAAGCGTGCCGATGATATTTTAAATTTTCCCATATCTGAATTGATATTCAACGGAGGAGAGGACCTCTCCAGAACGGCCATAACTCAGCCAGCCATATTACTTACAAGCGTTGCCATTCACGAGGTTCTGAGGGAAGAGGGCCTGGTTCCGGATGCTGTAGCTGGCCTGAGCCTGGGTGAATACAGTGCCCTTGTTGCTGCAGGAGCTTTTTCTCTGGAGGATGCATTGCCCCTGGTGCAGAAAAGGGGTATTTACATGCAGGAGGCGGTTCCGCCGGGGCAGGGGATGATGGTGGCCGTTATCGGGGCCGGGAGGGCGGATGTCGAAAATATGTGCAAGCGGGCTTCTTCCCTGGGTATCGTTCAGCCAGCCAATTTCAATTATCCCGGCCAGATAGTTATTTCGGGGGAAAGCAAGGCGGTAAAGAGGGCGATGGAGATTGCCGGGGAGGAGAAGCTGGCCAGAAGGATGGTCATCCTCAAAGTCAGCGCTCCATTTCACAGCAAGCTCATGCTTCCGGTTCAGAAAAAACTTTCTGCGGAACTGGACAGAATCAAGATTGAAAAACCGGCCGTGCCCCTGGTAAGCAATGTATCGGGCAGTTTTGTAACGGATCCGCAACTGATCAAAGAAGCTTTGGTAAAACAGGTCAGCAATACGGTAAGATGGGAGGATTCCATCGTCAATCTGATTGACGGTGGATTCGATACTTTCGTGGAGGTTGGCCCGGGAAAGGTTCTGACCGGGTTCATGAACAAGATATCGCCGGATGTGAACTCTTCAAGCATCGATGACGTGGAATCGTGGTTGCAGGCGAAAGAGAGGATCATGGAAAGGGGAAACATGAAATATGCCTAAACTTGAGGGAAAAGTGGCCCTGGTTACCGGTGGATCACGGGGGATAGGCAGGGCTATCGTGAAGGCGCTTGCCGGTGAAGGGGCATCGATGGCCATCAACTATCGGCAGAATGAGAAGGCGGCACGGGAAGTGCTGGAGATGGTTGAAGCTGAAGGTGGCCGGGGGATAATTGTAAGGGCTGATGTGGCCGATCGGCAATCATGCGATCGGATGATACTGGAGACTATTGATTATTATGGAAGGATTGATATACTTATCAATAATGCAGGTATCACCAGGGACAATATCATGGTGATGATGAAACAGGAAGAATGGGAAGATGTTATCAATATCAACCTGACCGGGGTGTTCAATTGCTGTCAGGCGATCATCCGCCCTCTGTTGAAACAGAAGAGCGGTGGGCGGATTGTCAACATATCTTCGATAGCCGGGATATACGGAAATAGCGGGCAGGCCAATTATGCCGCCTCCAAAGCCGGGGTCATAGCTCTTACCAGGTCGCTGTCCAGGGAACTTGGTTCAAGGGGTATCACCGTCAATGCCGTTGCTCCCGGTTTTATTGAAACGGAGATGACGGCACAATTGACCGACAGGATACAGAAGGAATCCTTGAGAAGGATCCCCCTGGGAAGGATCGGCAAGCCCGAGGATGTGGCAGCTGCTGTATTGTTTCTTGTGGCCGATGCCGACTATATAACCGGACAAGTATTGCCTGTTGACGGAGGACTGGTTCTGTAATACATAAAAATGTGGGAAGGGGGTGCAAATGAAGTGGTTGTCTTTGATAAGGTAAAAGAGATAATTTCAGAGCAACTGGATATTGACATTGACAATATTATTTTGGACTCCACGTTCGAGGAAATGGATGCCGATTCATTGGATCTGGTAGAACTGGTGATGGCTCTGGAGGAGGAATTTGATATCGAAATAACCGATGAGGAAATAGAGGGTATCAAGACCGTGGGTGATGTGGTCAATCATATCAGCTCGAAAATATAGTTCCTTTTCGCTTCAGATACAGCGTATTTTTATTTTCAATATACAGCCGGCCTTTTGATCGGAACATAAAAAGGCCGGTAGTGGTATTCAAAGAGGTGTTATCGTGAGAGAAAGAAGAGTTGTGGTTACCGGGGTGGGTGTTGTTTCACCGATCGGCAACAACAGGGAGACATTCTGGGAAGGCCTTATCAGCGGGAGAAATGGTATTGACCTGATTTCCCGTTTCGACCCTTCAGATTATTCCTCAAGGATTGCTGGCGAGGTCAAAGATTTTGACCCGTTGAGGTACATCGAGAAAAAAGAAGCCAAAAAGATGGATAGGTTCACGCAATATGCGGTGGATGCAGCCATGCAAGCATGGGAAGACGCCGGTCTGAACGGCCATGATGATCTGGATAAAGAACGGCTGGGGGTTTCGGTCGGGTCCGGAATTGGCGGTATCGGTACTTTCGAGGAACAGATGAAAATACTCATGGAAAAAGGGCCGCGCAGAATCAGCCCGTTCATGGTGCCCATGCTCATTGCCAACATGGCTGCAGGTTATATTTCCATCTACCTGCAGGCAAGGGGCCCGCTCAACACGACGGTCACCGCCTGTGCAACTTCAACACATTCCATTGGCGATTCTTTCCGGATCATCCAGAGAGGGGATGCCGATTGCATGGTGGCCGGGGGTGCAGAGGCAGCGATTACCCCTCTGGCTTACGGGGGGTTCTGTTCAGCACGGGCCCTCTCCACACGCAATGATTCTCCCGGGGAGGCCTCCAGGCCTTTCGATGAACGCCGCGATGGGTTCGTAATGGGGGAAGGCGCCGGGGTCGTGATCATGGAGGAGCTGGACAGTGCGCTAAAAAGAGGCGCAGATATCTACGGGGAGATTGTAGGTTATGGCATGTCCGGGGATGCCTATCACATCACTGCCCCTGATCCCGAGGGTAGGGGGGCTTTTCTGTGCATGAAAAGGGCTCTGGACGACGCCGGCCTGGAACCCGGGCAGATCGATTATATCAATGCACACGGCACTTCGACGCCACATAACGACAGGATCGAGACCATTTCCATAAAAAAATTATTTGGCGAGCATGCTTGCAGGCTGGCTGTAAGTTCCAACAAATCGATGTTCGGCCACCTTCTGGGTGCCGCAGGTGCCGTTGAACTTATCTCCACCCTTATGACCCTGAAGCACCATGTCATACCGCCTACGATCAACTATGAATACCCGGACCCCGAATGTGACCTTGACTATGTACCCGGGAAGATGCGTGAAGCCACAGTTGATCGTGCCCTGTCAAATTCCTTTGGTTTCGGCGGTACCAATTCCTGTCTGGCACTGAAAAGATTTGAATTTTAATACGGATATACCGGGTGAGCGCCTTGGCTGTTGAAAGTGTCCACAAATTGTTGAAGAAGCTGGGATGGAATTTTCATGACCTGAATTTGTACAGGGAAGCATTGATTCATTCTTCCTACGCACACGAAACCGATGATAGATTGAACCACAATGAACGCCTTGAATTTCTTGGAGATTCCGTGCTTGAATTGGTGGTCAGCGATTATCTGTTCAAAACCTATCCCCTTGCAACTGAAGGCGATCTGACCAGGTTGAGGGCAAAAATCGTCTGCGAAAAATCACTGGTGCGGATCGCCCTGCGCCTGGAGCTGGGGCAATACCTGTGCCTGGGGAAAGGTGAGGCTGCCAGCGGCGGCGATTCACGCCCGTCGATACTGGCTGATGCGGTGGAAGCGCTTATCGGCGCTCTTTTTTTGGATCAAGGTTACCGGGTAGCTCATGACCATGTCCTGTCCTTGATGGGGCCCATTTTTGAAATGTGGGACCGGGGGGGACTGAACGAGGATTTCAAAACATTGATCCAGGAATACATGCAGTCGCGTTATTCCATTACTCCCCGTTACAGGATCATCAGCGCAAGGGGGCCGGACCACGATAAGGTGTTTATCGCTCAGGTACGACTGGGCCGCAAAGTGATCGGTACCGGATCCGGTAAAACCAAGAAAGCGGCCGAACAGGCGGCGGCAAAATTTGCCTGGGAGGCACTGGAGCATGATTGATGGTGCCCCGGTAAAATGCCGGGAATGGCATATGTGGAGATGGCCTTGAAGGAAGTTGCATCCTTGAATTAGAATATAATAGATGGTGAATTGGCACGGGGAAGAACCCGTGTGGGTTTGCGATGAAAAAAAAGCAGCGGACATGGATCTAAGATTGTAAAGGGGTAATGTAGTTGTACTTGAAAAAAATCGAGATATTCGGTTTCAAGTCTTTTGCCGACAAGGCTACAATCGAGTTTTCCAGGGGGAGCTCGGCGATAATTGGCCCCAATGGATGCGGGAAAAGTAATATCGTTGATGCCGTCAGATGGGCTCTGGGCGAACAGAGTGTCAAGGATCTGCGCGGGGGGCGGATGGAAGACCTTATTTTTTGTGGAAGCAAGGAACGAAAACCCCTCAATTTTGCGGAAGTAAGCCTATGCTTTGAAAATGTAGATTCCCACCTCGAGCTTGATTTTGCCGAGATGGAAATCACCCGCAGGCTGTACCGCTCCGGTGAAAGCGAATATTTTATAAACAAAACCCCCTGCCGCCTGAAGGATATTGCAGAATTATTCATGGATACAGGGGTCGGCAAAGAATTCTATTCCATAGTGGGACAGAACCGGGTCGAGAAAATCATCTCTGCAAGGCCCGAGGATTGCAGGGAACTGATAGAAGAGGCTGCAGGGACGTTGAAATACAGGCATCGCAAGAGGGAGGCCCGCCTGAGGCTCGATGATATGCGCGTCAACTTGCAGCGGATCAGGGATCTGATCCACGAGTTGGACAATCAGATCGAGCCGTTGAAAGGGCAGGCAGAGCTGGCACGAACTTACATGGAGCTCAGAGATACTTTGAAGGCCAGGGAAAGTCTTGTTCTGAATCACAGGATATGTGAATACAAATTGCTCGTGGAAAAGGTAAGCGAAAAGCTGGAAAAAAATAAAAATGAAACGGTCAGGGTGATAAGTGATTTAACAACGACAGTCGCATCATTGCAGGAGACGGAAAGGCGGCTGGAAGAGGTCGAAGATCGCAAGAGTGCCCTTGAAAAGGAATTGAATGCTGCCTGGCAGGAAAAAGAACAGATCGAGGGAAGGTTGCGCCTGCTGGAAGAAAAAAAACAGAACCAGGTTCGGCGTCTGGAGGAGAACAGGGAAAGCCGGGACAATCACGGGAGAAAAGCCCGGGAATTGGGCTATGCATGTGTACAACACGAAGAACAACTTGCAGAAAAAAAGAAAGAAATAGAGATGATCCGGGAAGAAGTGGATAAATTACAGCAAGAAAATGAACGTTACCGGACCGAGGAGTCTTTGCTGCAGATGGAACAGCTCAAGCAGGAACTTGTTTCCACCGCGACACGCATCGAGGCGCTGGAAGCGACATTGGCTGAAATAGTCCATCGGCAGGAAAGGATAGAGTCGGAGCGTGCAGATATCGAAGAGCAGATTGAAAATGAGCGAGAGAAGGTTGGATCGATCGGCCGGAAAGCCTCGGAGGTGGAGGGGGAGAGGCAGGCAAAAAAAACGCTTTTGAGTGAAACGCTGCAGAAAATTGATGCAATCGAATCTGTACTGGAAAAAACCAGAGAAAAAGAGTCATCGATCGAGCAGCAGCTTGCAATGATCAGGGAGCGCCTTTCCGCGGGCGAAAATAAACGGTGGCTGTTGAAAAAACTTGAAGAAGATGGCAGGACTTCATTTCAGATTGGATCGGAGGAATTGCTCGGCAACTCTTCCTTGCAAAAGATACTTCCGGGAGCCATCTTCTCCAAAATAGCTGTTGTTCCGGAGTTCAGGGGCGCACTTGAAGCGGTGCTGGGTGAGAAGGTTTTCGGGGTTGTGGCCACGGATGAGAAAGCGGCGGTACGGGCTGTAAATTATCTCAAGAATGGACGGAGGGGTTGGGCCACCGTTTTTCCGTTGAGCACTGCTCGCAAAATTGAAGCCGGGGTTGCTTCCATGTCCGAAAAGATCAAGGGGGTCCCCGGTAACAAAGGATCCTTCCTCGAGATTTGTCATGTGGATCCGGAATACAAAGAGATCGGCAGGTGGCTGTTGGGGAATATCTACCTGACCGAGGATCTGGAAGCTGCGCTTGACGTGGCCCGTGAATCGGGGTATTCGGTATATGCGGTTACCCTGGATGGTGAAGTTGTATATCCCGGTGGTGCCATACGCGGGGGTGGGGGGAAAGAGGAAGAAACCCGAAGATGGAATCGGGAGGAAGAAATCAAAAAAATTGAAAGCAAAATAGCCAGAGATCGAAAAGAAATGGAGGGGCTGTCAGGGAAACTGCGGCATCTTGAGAAACAAACCGGAGCTTACGAAGAAAAACAGGCGCATTCACGAGAATTTGTGGAAAAGCTGAAGGCGGAAATGGAGGCCCTGGAGAGGAAAAGGGCACTCCTTGACCAGGAGAAGGATCATCGGGAAGCAAATATACGGATGCACTTCAGTTTGGCCGAATCCCTGGTCACGGAGGAGGGTGAACTGTGTGAACGGGGGGATTCACTGCGTGAAGAGTTGCTTCAACTGAATAAAAGAAGCGCCACCCTCGAATCAGCGCACGATGAGATGAAGGAAAGACATCGCCACATCATCGAAGGCCGGGATGCCGTTGCTGACGCCCTCACCCGGAAAAAAATAGAATATAACAAGGTTGCCGAACAGCGCAATTATCTCGCTGAACGTCTGGTGCTGACCAGAAACGATTTGCAGAAAGTTGAAAATGAAATAGCCGAACTGGATCGGAATATCGTGCATATCGAGGAACTTCTTGTGGAGATGGGCGAGGAGAAAACGGAAGAGGTCAGGAAAATGGATCGACTGGCAGCCGGAAGCAGGGAAAAAACGATAGAATATGAAGATATTCGACGGGAATATGACACGGGAATGGCCGAAAAGAAGGAACTTGAGAAAGAGGAGCAGGTCCGAAAAAACAAGCGCCATAGGCTGGAACGCGCAGAACACAGGCTGGAAATCGAGAAAACCCGCCTGCAGTCAGAATATGAGCACCTGCAAAATCTTTTCAGGGAAAAGTTCGATGCATACCCGGCAAGGGAGATAGACGAACCTGATTATAACGAGGCCGAGGTCATGGAAGAGATCAATCGGCTGAAGGAAGAAATCGAGTTGATGGGACAGGTGCGTATCGGGGCCATAGACGAGCTGGAACGGATCACGGAAAGGGTCTCTTTTTTGCAGGAACAGGAGAAAGATCTGATTGAAGGGGAGGAGTCTGTAAAAGATATCCTGGCAGAGATAGATGAACGCATAATGAACAAACTTGTCGAGGCGCTGGAAGAGATCGCGGGCCATTTCAGGGATACCTTTGTGGAGCTGTTCGGTGGCGGGCAGGCGATCTTGAAATTTACCGATCCGGAAGCCATTCTCGACTCCGGTATCGAGATAGTTGCCCAGCCTCCGGGGAAAAATTTGAGAAATATATCCTTGCTCTCTTCAGGGGAGAAAGCGCTTACGGCCATAGCGCTTATCTTTGCGCTTTTCAGATACAAACCGGCTCCATTTTATTTCCTGGACGAGATCGAATCCTCCCTTGATGATAGCAATCTTTCCAGATTCATTGATTTCATGGATGATGCCGTCGCCGGTTCTCAGTTCATCTTTATTACCCACCGGAGAAGCACGATGGAGAAAGCCGATGTGGTTTACGGCGTTACCATGCCGGAACCGGGTATTTCACAGATCATATCCATGAAAGTCAACGAGATAGCCAGTTGAAATTTGATGAAGGAGATGTACCATGAGCCTGTTTGACAAATTCAAAAGCGGTCTGGAAAGGAGTCGTAAAAATTTTGGCCAACGCCTGGAACATCTTTTCCGGGGCCGGGAAATCACGGACGCTTTTTTTGAAGAACTGGAAGAGGGGCTGATTCTTGGCGACGTGGGGGCTGAAACCTCGGAGAATATTATCGAGAGTCTCAGGGAAGAACTGCAGGACAAAAGGATAACCGATGCGGCCAGGGTTAAAGAAATACTGGCCCGGCAACTGATTGGTTTGTTGAGCCATTATCCGGTCCTTCCCGAAAGGGACATTTTTGATACCCCCCTGGTCATCCTGGTGGTGGGTGTCAACGGTTCGGGAAAGACCACCACCATTGGCAAACTTGCTCATCGCTGGATCAGAAACCGGAAGAAAGTGATGCTGGTAGCCGGAGATACTTTCCGGGCAGCGGCCATAGAGCAGCTTGAAATCTGGGCCGAACGTACCGGTGCAGAGATTGTCAAACAGCAGGCAGGATCCGACCCTTCCTCTGTTTATTATGATGCTTTGCAGGCCGCCAGGGCCCGTGATGTGGATGTCGTGATCGGTGACACCGCCGGCAGGCTGCATACCAAGGTGAACCTGATGGAGGAACTGAAAAAGATACACCGGGTCTGCGGTAAAGTGATCGCCGGTGCACCCCAAAAAGTAATGTTGGTCATCGATGCCACCACCGGGCAGAATGGGTTGGCACAGGCGGAAAAGTTCAACCATGCTGTTCCGGTTTCCGGGGTGATTCTGACGAAACTTGATGGGACCGCCAGGGGTGGTATTGCCATTGCCATCAAGGAACGGCTCGGAGTTCCGATCAGTCATGTGGGCCTGGGGGAGAAGATAAATGATCTGGAGTATTTTGATCCCGGCCTTTTCGTGGAGGCTCTTCTGGGTTGAAAGCAGCCGCAAGCCCTCTTTTTCTGCCATTTATTTTATTTACACAAAAATGGAAGGCATATATCATCATCAGCAACATGGCCTGATGATGGCATGCATTCTTCACTATTCAGTCCTGAATACAATTGCAGGGATTGCTTGTTGATACATTTTTGTGTAAAATGTGGTGTAAAGTAAAAACACTTGACAGGCGGAAAAATGCTTGAGAAACTTGAACGAGTAAGTTATCTGTATGACATATACGGGCTTTTTCTGACACCCAAGCAGCAACATGCGTTGCGGCTGTATTATTTTGACAACCTTTCCCTGGGTGAGATTGCCGAGGTTCAACGGATCAGCAGGCAAGGTGTCCATGATATCGTAAAACGAGCTTTGCAATCACTGGAAACCCTGGAAGGGGCAATGAAGCTGTACGAACGTTATGTCTATCGCAAGAAGAAATTGAGCAAGATGCTGGAGATAATATCAGCATTGGAGCTGGAGATGCAGGGGAAGGAAATTGACAGGTTAAGAAAGATTGTCAAGGATCTGTTTGCGGAAAATGAAAATTAACGATGTTTTTATTTGAATAATATAAAAGAGGTATATGACGATGTTTGCTTCTCTTTCGGAAAAAATGCAGGATGTATTCAAGCGCTTGAAGGGAAAAGGCAAGTTGAATGAAAAAGATGTGGAGGCCGCGCTGCGCGAAATAAGGGTTGCTCTTCTTGAGGCTGATGTAAATTTCAAGGTCGTAAGAAGTCTCGTGTCGGCGGTGAAGGAAAGGGCCGTGGGGCACGAAGTTTTGAAAAGTCTTTCACCGGCGCAGCAGGTTGTCAAAATCGTCAGGGAAGAATTGACGGCATTGCTTGAACAGGACAGCAGCCGGATAAAGATGGCTTCAACTCCGCCAACGGTCATTTTGCTGGCCGGGATCCAGGGAGCGGGAAAGACGACCACCGCGGTCAAACTGGCCTTTCACCTGCGGAGCAAGGGGCAACGGCCACTTCTGGTTGCAGCGGATTTGCAGCGCCCGGGGGCGGTTGACCAGTTGAAGATCTTTGCTGCCGAAGTTTCTTTGCCCGTGTATGCAGGTGGAAATACTCCCCTTGATGTATGCCAGAAGGCGATAGAACATGCTGAAAGTGAAGGCCTGGATGTGGTCATCGTGGACACGACCGGCCGTCTTCATGTGGCCGAGGAATTGATGGAGGAGCTTTCCGTTTTGCAGGGAGCTTTGAATCCCCAGGAGGTACTTCTTGTTGTCGATGCGATGACGGGGCAGGATGCGGTCAACATTGCCGAGGAATTCAACACAAGAGTGGATCTGTCGGGTGTAATCCTGACCAAGCTGGACGGGGATACGAGGGGTGGGGCCGCTCTCTCCATAAGGTCGGTTACGGGTTGCCCCATAAAGTTCATCGGAACCGGGGAGAAGGTTGAGGGGCTTGAACCATTTTACCCCGAGCGGATGGTTAAAAGGATACTGGGAATGGGCGACATCCTTTCTCTGATCGAGAAGGCAGAATCCACGATGGACAGGGAGAAGGCAGCCGAGCTGGAAAAGAAACTTCTGAGCCAACAGTTCACATTGGAAGATTTTCAGGAACAATTGGTACAGATCAAGAAGATGGGTTCGCTGAATGAGATCATAGACCTTATTCCCGGTGGAGCCGGAATTCCCAAAGAGGTAAAAAATCTTGCTTTCGGTGACAAACAGCTGGCGGTGACCGAGGCTGTCATCAATTCCATGACCAGGCAGGAACGAGCCAATCCCCACATCATAAACAGCAGCAGGCGCAGAAGGATTGCCATGGGCAGTGGTACCAGCGTGCAAGACGTGAACAGGCTTCTTAAACAATTTGAACAGATGAGAAAGATGATGAAAAAATTGGGGGCCATGGACAGGAGGAAAGGGTTCAAGAAAACCAAAAAGAACAGAAGGTTCCCTTTTATGTGATTGATCATGGATAGAAAGGGGGTGTTGTATTGGCTGTAAGGATACGTTTGAAGAGAATGGGGGCAAAAAAACAGCCTTTTTACCGTATCGTTGTTGCAGATTCACGTTCTCCCCGGGATGGCAGGTTTATCGAGGAAGTGGGTTATTATAACCCCACCACCGATCCGATTACTTTGTTTATCAATCAGGAAAAGGTTGATTACTGGGTCTCAAAAGGGGCGAAGCCTTCTGATAGGGTAAGAAAACTGCTTGAAAAAGCAGTTGCCAATTAAGTTAAGGAGGTTTGCTATGAAGGAATTGGTAGAATACATTGCAAGATCATTGGTAGATTATCCCGAACAGGTGGACGTGCAACAGGTTGAGGGGGAACGCTCCATTATTCTGGAACTGAGAGTTGCACCGGAAGATATGGGCAAGGTCATTGGCAAACAGGGGCGGATTGCCAAGGCAATCCGTATTGTAGTGGGGGCAGCGGCCATCAAAGAAAACAAAAGAGTGATGGTCGAGATCATAGAATGAGAAATACAACGCGGACTGAGGTTATGATATGGGGGCCAATCTGGTCGTAATCGGCACCGTTATTTCCAGCCACGGTTTGAAGGGCGAGATCAAGGTCTTTCCCCAATCTGATTTTCTGGAGCGTTGCCATGGTTTGAAAAGCGTAAGAATAAAAGAATCAGGCGGATTCAGGATTGCGGAAGTCGAAAAAGCCCGGATTCAGGGAAAATTGTGGGTCATCAAACTGGTGGGTGTAGATAGTCGTGAAGAAGCGGATGCAATGAAAGGCGATAATTTGTATATCTTGCCGGAAGAAAGGGTGCCGTTGCCTCCGGGTCATTACTACCACAGCGAGATTGTGGGGATGCAGGTTTGTTCGGAAGAAGGGAATTTTCTCGGTACCGTCAAAGAGATTGTTCCCTCGGCGGCGCAGGATATTTACGTGGTCGAAAAGGCCGGGGGCGGGGAATTCCTCATGCCGGCGGCCAAACAAATTGTAAAAGAGATTGACACCAGGCGCGGCAGGATGAGGGTGGATTTACCGGAAGGCCTTTTTGATCTGTAATCTGTCTGGAGGTCACCATGCATATCGATATTGTTACCATATTTCCCGGGATGTTCAACGGTCCTTTCCAGGAAAGCATGATCAAGCGGGCGCTGGATAGAAACCTGGTCAGTATCAATATTGTTGACCTGAGGGATTATGCCGGGGGAAAACATCGCCAGGTAGACGATTACCCTTATGGCGGGGGGGGCGGGATGGTTCTGAAGCCGGAACCGCTATTCATGGCCGTAAGGGAACTGGGCACCCGAGGCAAGGGGGCCCCGTATGTGATCTTGATGTCCCCGAGGGGCAAGGTTTTTGACCAGAGGATTGCAGCCGGGCTCGCTGTCAGGGAACACCTCATTTTGCTGTGTGGTCATTATGAGGGGGTGGATGAACGGGTGCGCCAGTACCTGGTTCATGAGGAAATATCGATTGGCGATTACATCCTGACCGGCGGGGAAATTCCGGCTATGGCGGTAACTGACGCAGTGGTAAGGCTTCTGCCGGGAGTCCTGTCCAGTGACGCTGTGAAAGACGAATCATTTACCTTTGCCGGGGGATTGCTTGAATATCCCCAGTACACCAGGCCACCGATGTTCGAGGGATATCCTGTTCCCGATGTATTGTTGTCGGGCAACCATGGGTTGATAGAAAAATGGCGACACCGGCGGGCGATGGAGGCTACCCGGGAACGAAGGCCGGATCTGCTGGATGGAAACGGCAATGATTCCGGGGAGGAAGGGGAAGGTTGAAGTGATTGCCGGGTTTTTCCGGAGGCCCGTTATTGTTGTCAAAGAAAATTCTGTATGCTATAATATGCCTCGTAAAATGGGGACTTTACGGGTATTAACTTGAGGAGGCAGTCCAATGGATATGATACGTGATGTTGAAAAACAGTACCTGAAAAAAGATATTCCGGATTTTTCACCCGGTGATCAGGTCAAAGTTCACGTAAAAGTAGTTGAGGGAACTCGTGAAAGAACACAGATATTTGAAGGGGTCGTGATCCGGAGGCGCGGGGGAGGTTCCAGAGAAACCTTTACCGTGCGCAGGGTGTCATTTGGAATCGGGGCCGAGAGGGTTTTTCCTTTGCATTCCCCCATGATATCACACATCGAGGTGGTCAAAAAAGGGGCAGTCAGGCGTGCCCGCCTCTACTATTTGCGGAAACTTACCGGGAAGAAATCCCGCATCAAGGAAAAGCGTTAAAGGTGAAAGAATACGGCCATCTTGGTTGTTTGCTTCGGTTGTCCGCTGTTTTATCGCCATTGTTTGATGGGAGGCCGGTTTCTTGTTGAAAGAGGTCTGGGAATGGGTACGTGCGATTATTATAGCTGTGGTTGTGGCTTTGCTATTCAGAATGTTCGTGATGGAACATTTTCTGGTTGAAGGGGAATCGATGATTCCAACGCTGAATAACAGCGAAAGAATAATCGTCAACAAGATGGTCTACCATTTTTCCAATCCGGAACAGGGAGATATCGTTGTATTCAATTATCAGGGCCGCCGTGATTTTATCAAAAGAGCGGTGGGGGTGGAGGGGGATACGATCCAGATAATCGACAACAAACTGTACCGCAATGGATTGCCGGTGAATGAATCCTATCTGAAGAATGGTGCAATGCAAGATTATGGCCCCGTAACGGTACCCCCGGAACACATATTTGTTCTTGGCGACAATCGCCCCAACAGCAGGGATAGCCGTTATCCCGATGTGGGATTTGTCTCTCTGGAAAAAGTCAAGGGGCGCGCCAGCATCGTTTTCTGGCCCCTGGATAGTCTCCGACGTATAAACTAATGGGGAATGAAATTGGGCAATAGAAAGATCAACCATGGATCTGCACGTCATTTACGGGAGATCAGGGAACAGATCAAGGCCGTGAATCATGTTATTGAAGTTCTCGACGCTCGTGCTCCATGCAGCAGCAGTAACCCCATCCTTGGAAATATAGCCGGAAAATCTCATCGGATCATCGTTCTCAACAAATCGGATCTGGCTGACCCCGAGGTCACTCACCGCTGGTTGAACTTTTACAAAAAAGAGAATGCGAGGGCTCTTTCTTTCAGTATTCGGCATTCCCCCTCCACGATATTTTCGGTTTTGGACAGAACAGGCATGATGTCAGCGAGGCCAAGGTTCAGACGGCCCGGCAGGGTCCTGGTAGTCGGTATTCCCAATGTGGGTAAATCGACGATTATCAATTCGTTGCTGGGGAGAAAATCTGCAAAAACCGGGGATCAGCCGGGAATTACACGTGGAAAACAATGGATAAGAATCAAGGAAGGATGGGAACTGCTCGATACGGTAGGGATCATTCATCCACATGTCAATGCCGAAACCTTCAATGTCCTGGCGGTTCTGGGGATGCTGGAAGACTCCCGATTCGATTCCCCGAAGGTGGCGGAATGGTTGTTGAACGAATCGGGAATCCGGGGGCTGAAAGAAGGAATAGCCGGACGGTATGGCGACAGGGCGATTATCGATGCCTTGCATACGGAGGAAGTATTGAAATTGATAGGCTCAAGAAGAGGTTGCCTCCGGGCCGGGGGGGAAATTGATTCGAATGCGGCGGCGCAGATATTGCTGAAGGAATTCAGGAGCGGCTTGTTGGGGCGGTATTCCCTGGAGGTGCCGACAGGCGGCTGATGGCCGGGGGGGGACATGAAATGCGGGGATTGACCCTGGGCGAGATTGCACGGATGCTGGACAACAACCTTCTCGATGAGAAACAAATCGTTTTGCTCGGGAAGGATCCGCGCAAGGGGGCCCGAAAACTTGTGGAAAGGTACCTGAAAAAAGAAGAAGAGAAGAAGAAGGAATTGAAACGGCTCCGCGAGCTGAAAAAATATGAACTGGCGGCAAGGCAGGCCGGATACATGGTCATTGCCGGCGTGGACGAGGCCGGCAGGGGCCCTCTGGCCGGTCCGG
This sequence comes from Bacillota bacterium, assembly GCA_012518215.1. NCBI lineage: Bacteria > Bacillati > Bacillota > Bacillota bacterium. The sequence goes on along the minus strand of JAAYSV010000054.1, from coordinate 5,522 downwards.
TCGTGGCTGCAGCTGTTGTCCTGCCCCTGGACGTAGATTTTGCAGGACTTGATGATTCAAAAAAACTGACCCCCAAACAAAGAGATTCTCTTTATACCCGTCTCCAGGAGGAATTGATCGACATGGGGGTGGGCATCGTTGACGTGGAGCAGATTGATGCCCTGAATATTTACCGGGCTACATTGTTGGCCATGGCCGACGCCGTGAAAGGACTTCTGGTGCCGCCCGATTTTGTGCTGGTGGATGGTTTTCCTGTCCCCGATATTCCTTGCCCGCAAAGAGCCATTTCAGGTGGGGACGGGCTTTCTGTTTCCATAGCGGCTGCATCCATAATTGCCAAGGTAACCAGGGATCGGATCATGGAGGAACTTGATGTCAAGTATCCGCAATATGGTTTTGCACGTCACAAGGGCTATGGCACTGCCGAGCATCGAAAAGCATTGCAAACTTACGGGCCATCACCGGTACATAGGCGTTCCTTCTGCCTGGGATAGAAATCCTGGTTTTCAACAGGTTAAAAATGAGTGGAAGATAGAGGGAAACAAGCATGGGGAACAAACGGGCCAGGGGCATGAAAGGTGAAAAGCTGGCTGCAGACTATCTCCAATCGAAAGGTTACGAGATAGTCACGCGCAATTATCGTTGTTCACTGGGTGAGATAGACCTCATCGCCAGGCGGGAGGGCATGCTCGTTTTCGTGGAGGTCAGAAGCAGGTGGTCGGGTAGTTTCGGACCGCCGGAACAGTCAATTTCTGACCGCAAGATGAACAGGCTGATAGATCTGGCCAACTACTATCTCTCCACCGAGTTGCGAAGGGAAGTGCCTTGCCGGTTTGATTTTATCGGTATAAAATTTAACCGTGAGGACGGGACGGAGAGCATCAACCATATTGCCGGGATAACATGACATGATCCATGTGTTCTCCCGGGGGCAAAAACGTATCAATATAAGGCAGGCCGATCATCTGCTTTCCGCCATGTGTGTTGATGGTCTTGCCGGACCACGAATTCAGGAGTGTGATGCCTTGTATTACATTGGAGTCATAGGATCCGGGGAATGTGACACTTCTTCGTTGCGGATGGCGGAAGAAGTGGGAGCAGAGATTGCCCGTCGCGGGGCCATCCTGGTCTGCGGGGGTGGTGGCGGGGTGATGGAAGCCGCTTCGCGCGGGGCAGGCAATGCCGGGGGAACAGCAATCGGAATCCTGTCCGGTGATGACCATCAAGAAGGAAATGATTGTCTAACATATGCGGTGGCGACGGGAATGGGAGAGGCAAGAAACGCAATCATCGCCAGAACTATTGACGGGGCCATTGCCATAGACGGAGAATACGGTACTCTTTCCGAAATAGCGCTGACCATGAAAATGGGGAAACCGGTCGTGGGAATTCATACATGGAATCTGGATAGCCCCGGGGGAGAAGAACGGAAGATCATTCATTGCGACACTCCAGCAGAGGCCATCGAAACATTGTACAGATTGCTTGGAGAATGCAATCGATAAAAAGCGAGGAAAAAATAAATGAAATATATTGTGATACTTGGTGATGGTATGGGGGATTATCCCCTGGAACGCTTTGAAGGCAAGACCCCTCTTCAGATTGCGCGGAAGCCGGCCATTGATTTCATGGCCGAACGGGGTCTCATGGGGACGGCCCGGACCGTTCCTGCGGGTATGCCTCCGGGCAGTGATACGGCCAATCTTTCGGTGATGGGATATGACCCTGCCAGATATTATAGCGGCCGTTCTCCCTATGAGGCTGCCAGCATGGGTATCAAAATGGGGAAGAAGGATATTTCATTCAGGTGTAACCTGGTTACTCTTTCAGATGACGAACCGTATGAAAATAAAAAGATGGTTGATTACAGCGCCGATGAAGTAACTACCGATGAGGCGAGGATACTCATCAAAGAACTGGAGAAGAATTTCACTGCGGAGGGGATCAGGTTTTACAGCGGAAAAAGTTACCGCCACCTGATGATCTGGGAAGGGGGTCCTTTTGAATGGGATCTTACACCGCCGCATGACATAATCGGCCGGAACATTTCCGGCCATCTCCCCCGGGGGAAGGGCAAGGAAATAATTATCGATATGATGGTCAGAAGTTTCGATTTGCTCTCGGATCATGAAATAAACAGGAAGAGAGCCGGGAGCGGGCTTGAACCGGCAAATTCAATCTGGATCTGGGGGGAAGGACGCAGTCCGTTACTGCCCGATTTCAAAAATAAATATGGTCTATCGGGGGCGGTTATCTCCGCCGTGGATCTGATCAAGGGGCTGGGGATCTGTGCAGGAATGGAATCGATCGATGTCCGGGGTGCTACGGGAAACTTGCATACGGACTATGCCGGCAAGGTGAAAGCCGCCCTGGAAGCACTCGAGAGGGGGAAGGATTTTGTTTATCTGCATATCGAAGCCCCTGATGAATGCAGCCATCGCAACGAACATGAAAACAAAGTCAAAGCGATAGAATTTATCGATAGATTTGTGGTGAAAGAAATGAAGGAGAACATGGACCGGAAAAATATCGACTACAAGATTCTTTTCCTTCCCGATCATTTCACTCCACTGTCATTGCGAACCCACACTGACGACCCGGTTCCCTTCTTGATTTATTCACGGGGCGACAAGATTATCAGTGCCGGGGAAAGGTACTGTGAGGAAAGCGCCGCCAGAACTGGCCTGCATATTCCCGAAGGTCACAGGCTGATGGATTTTTTCCTGGGCTTGCCGGGGAACGATGATTTTGCTGCCAGAAGGTGATGCCAGTGCAAACTTTACAACTGCCAATGCCAGGACGCATTATTTTTTCTTCAACCTGAACCGTTATCATGCAGGTGACATATTTCCATCCGTCATGGTGAAGGGGCGGCAATGCCGCTATTGCCAACCTCGTTTGAAACTCTCCTTGACCGTTCATTCGTGTATGCGGAACACCGACAGTCCTGATTGTTCTAAAAATCACTTCAAAAATATACTTATATAAAGAATAAGAATCAAAAAATGTAAATGGAGGGATCAAATTGAACGAACCAAATGCTTATATGGAATTTTATGAATTTACGGTTGTCCCCAAGGGGTGGCAAAGCCAGCTTGATTATCTGGAGAGCCTCTGCCTGAAAGAAGACTGGAAATTCAGGGACCCGGTGTTGAGTGAAAAAAGTAAAAACAAGAATAACCCCATTCTGGAAAATTACATAGTTCATACCTTTCAGAGATTGAAATTCGAAGAGGAAAATATGAAGGATGAAGAAAAAAACAGCAAATTATTTACCTCTGACCAGGAAGCTTGTTTCAACACAGGGTTGTTCACCAGGAACTATCAGTACATCTATGCCTATTTTGAAAAAAACACCAACCCTTATTTCGAGGTCCCCTGGTATTTCAAGGGATTTTATGAAGAAAGCAATGCCTATCTTGAAAGGATATTTCCCCTTCCCAGGAGAGCCAATTATTTTGAAGATATCAGCGATCTATTGTACGATACCAATCTTAGTTTGAGGGTCAATATCGATCACATCATGGGCAATGAACTCAATAAAGAAAGAATACCCCCAAGCGTGAGGGAGAATCCCAATTTGACCCCACTCTTTACCGGAGCGATAGATATAGCCAAGAAAAAAATCGAGGCAAATTACAAAGAAGCGGTGCCCCAATATTATAAAAACGAAATCCAGTTGCTGATACCGATTTGCTTGCAAGATCCAGATGTGGTGGATGTGGCTCTGGCTATTTCCAAACAAGACAATTATTATGCGGGTATGACATGCTTGACGCTGGACATGGCTTACAACAACGCCCGCCTGATTGCGAGGCCCGATATCTACTGGCTGAAACCCTGAAGCAAGAGGGTTTGAAAGGCAGAAACATGATGGCAGTTGCATGGATGGATTATCGGGGGAATCTGCGTGGTTGTGGCATCGAGATGCAGCCAGGCGGGAAGGAACTCCCTGTTTGTATCCCCCTTCCGGGGTGTGCGGTTTTTCATGGTGAGTGTGGGCAGATGGGAGCCGGTGTCGCCACAAAATGGAATCCGGCCATGACCTTTTCTGTCCCCCGCGGGCACCCGTTCTATCAAAAGAATTTCAGTTTCAACAACACGGTATGACTGTGCAATACCCCCTTCTTGCATGGGATCATGGAAAATATCCTTCCAAATAATCGGGGATGTTCTATAATAGAAAGTGATATTGGGCGATGAGTTAACTTTCTGAAGGGACACCATGAAGGGAAAGGAAGGGGAGAGAGATGAAAAAAAATTACCGATCGGTCATGCCGGGGGCGGAACCGTTTTTTTACCGAGCAGCCGGAAGCGAGATAGGATGTTTGCTGATTCACGGCTTTGGCGGGTCGCCCCATGAGCTGAAACCCATGGGAAAGTACCTGTGGGAACAGGGGATAAATGCCATGGGTGTAAGGTTGAAGGGGCATGGCACCACACCTGCCGATATGCGCGGATCCACCTATCTGGAATGGATCGATTCTGCACGTGAAGGACTGAAAGAAATCAAAAAGGTATGTTCCAGTGTCTTTGTTGCGGGACTATCCATGGGTGGGGCACTGACACTTCATCTGGCTGCAACACATCCCGAAGACATAGCGGGGATAATACCGATCTGTGCACCATCGATACTGGGTGGATGGCGTGCCAGATTGATTCCACTGGCTCCTTTTGTCAACCGCGTGATTCCCTATCTGCCGGGGATCGGAAAAACTGTCCGTGACAGTTCTGTAAAATTGGTCAATTACTTCTGGTTGCCCCCTGCATCAATAATCGAGTTGTTGAAATTTATCGGTGAAACAAATTCCATCTTGCCCCGTATAAAAATACCGGCATTGGTGATTGCTTCCCGCCATGATCCGGTGGTGCCGCTGGACAATGCCGAATACATAATGGAACATATTTCATCGGCGGATAAAAGTATGTTCGTGGTGGATAATTCCCTGCATGTGGTTACCGTTGATTATGACAAGGACAGCGTTTTCAGGGAAACAGAGAAATTTATCAGAAAACAGACGTCGGCCTCGAACGTGGAATAACCGCCCTGATGCCATCAAAGAATCGGATTCATTGATTGAAGGGGCTTTGCATGATAATTCCAGTTTGGGGAGAAACGCTGTGCCGGTTGGTTGTCTCCTTTTTGTGTTAGAGAACAAATTTCACCCCGCACGGGCCTCAAGAGTAGAAAGTATTATGAATGGATTCCTTGAAATAACAACCGCTGGATCATGCACTTTTCCAGCGGTTGTAGTGGCAGGGGAGACAGGACTCGAACCCGCAGCCTACGGTTTTGGAGACCGTTGCTCTTCCCGTTGAGCTACTCCCCTTTCCGCTAGTAATTTTAAAGGAAGGCCGCCTGTTTGTCAAACTTTTCGCTTTTCGGAGGATATGTTAGAGTGATTCACATGCGATAATGTCCCATTAGAAGACAAGGGAAAATGTCCCGGTTTTTAGAAAGTTACCTCGTATTGATTTTATTAAAACGAGGTGAATCTGATGAGAAAGGTTGAGCTAAATAT